>CAZGRB010000059.1:0-11807 GCA_964527695.1 uncultured Ruminiclostridium sp. | reverse complement strand
AACACCGCCTATATTGCCGACCTTGACAAGATGGAGGTAAAGCTTGGCGGAAACGGTCTTTCCATCATAATGCTGACAGAATATATGAGCCTTACAGGCAGTGATAAGTATGTAAAGCTTTGTCAGGAACTTGGTAACGGTATTCTTGAATTGCTTGACATGGAAACAGGGGAATTTACCCACGTCCTTAACATTCCTGACCTTTCTGTCAAGGCGAAAGTGCGTACCGTATATTACGACGGTGAGGCGGTATTTGCACTTGCAAGGCTTTACAACCTTACAAAGGAACAGCGTTGGCTTGACGCTGCCTCTGCGGCAGTTGACCGATTTATCCGTGAGGATTATACAAAGTATCGTGACCACTGGGTAGCGTATGCGATGAATGAAATTACAAAGCATAAGCCCACTGAGGAATATTATGCCTTTGCGCTTCGTAATGCACAGGTAAATCTGAAGAAAATACACAACCAGAAAACGACTTATCATACATATCTTGAGCTTCTCTGCGTTACATTCGAACTTTACGACCGTATAGTTTCGGAAAATGTAAAGGTAGATTATCTCAAGGAATTTGACGTTGACTATTTTGTTGAGACAATTTTTCATCGTGCCCACTATATGCTTAACGGATATGCCTATCCCGAATATGCAATGTATCTGAGATATCCCGCAAAGATACTGGGTTCATTCTTTGTACGGCATGACGGATACCGTATAAGAATAGATGATATCCAGCATTTCTGTGGAGCGTATTACTCGCTTTACAGAAATTATGAGAAGCTGGATGCTCTGCGTAACGAGGCGGAGAAAAAACAAAAGAAAGGAAATTGAATTATGTCTGTGACACTTCCTGCACCGGAGAATGTTGTTGCGGAACCCCGTGATAATGCAGTTCGTGTAAAATGGGACGCTGTTGAGGGTGCGGACGGCTATATGCTTTTCTTCTTCAGGGCTGAAGCGCCCCGTGTTTGTATAAAAAGACGCTATGCCCAGAAAACTTCAAAGCAGGTGCTCGGCTTTTTCAACGGAGACAAGTACCTTGTTGCGGTGCGCCCTTTTTACTACGAGGACGGCAAGGAGTGCGAGGGTGAAGCGTCAAGGAAAATTCCTTTCACACCTATTTCGATGAGCCTGAAGGCACAGAAGGTTCTTTGTATGACAACGGGCGAGATTGCCCAGATTGACTGGGAATACCGTAACACCAGACCGTATGCACTTTTCTATGCCGAGGATGAGGATATAGTAAGCGTTGACCGCAACGGTATCGTACGTGCACTCGCTCCAGGAAGAACCGAGATTGCAATTGTAGCCGAAGGCGAAGAAATTACAACAAAGGTTTATGTGGACAGAGGACAGACAATGGCCCAGGCAAAAGCGGTGCTTATGTTTACAGGCGACCTTATGTGCGCCGTGGGACACCAGCGTGCCTGTGCGCCGAGACAGTTCGATTTCCACGACAGCTTCAATCCTGTCCGTAAAATGCTTACGGAGGCGGATTTTTCAGCTGGCGTACTTGAAACCACCTGCTATGACCCTGCTCCTTATGAATATGAACAGCTCCGCCTTGACAGCGGCGCACCCAACTGCAACTCCCCGTCGTCATTCCTTACGGCGGTTGCGGGCGCAGGTTTTGATATGATGATAACCGCCAACAACCACAGCTGTGATACAGGCTACGAGGGTATGACGGCTACCGTTGAAAGCGTAAAGCAGCTGGGTATGTATAATCTGGGAGCTATGGGTGATAACCCTGTATTCCGTGACATCAACGGTATACGTGTAGCGTTTATTGCCTGCACTATGATTTCCAACGGACACGAGCGGAACATTCCCGAAATCACTCCCGATACCAGAGCAGAATACAGCCGTGAATATTTCCAGAGAATGTATGACCTTGCAAGAGGCGGCGGTGCGGAATATGTAGTCGCCTATATGCACTGGGGCAGTATGAACTCGAAAACTGTAAAGGAAAAGCAGATAAAGGAAGCTCAGTTCATCGCCCTCTGCGGCGCTGATCTCATAGTAGGTTCGCATCCTCATATGATACAGGAATTCCGCCATATAATAACTCCCCGTGGCAGGGTTGTGCCCTGTGCTTACTCTCTCGGTAATTTCATAAGCTCTCAGGCGGAGCTCAATGAAAACCGTGATAGTGTCATACTCAGAGTGGAGCTGTTCCGTGACGGTGAAGATATAGGAGCTGACATTTCCTATATTCCCTGCATGAGTGCCGATTCCGAATGCGGTGTTACGGTTTATCCCGTAAGCAATTCCTTTAACAGCGCTTCGGAAAGCGCATATAACAGAATAAAGGAAACTATGGGCGAGGAGATTCAGCCCTTTGAATACCGTCCCAAGGTATTGCTCAGCGGCTCGGTAATTCTCGAACGTATTTTTGATGCAGGAAAACAGATTATAACCGATAAAAATACTCTTCTGCTGTCACAGCTTACCGCCTGTGCGGGAGAAGGTGTGCCGTGTGATGATGAGAAGGGATTTCTGGCTCTTGACATGGGTAAGAATTTTGCGGAATATCTGGAAAACAGCGATGCGGATTACATAGCGGTTGATTTCTATTCAGCCTGCGCAATTTCCTGTTATGAACGCAGCGGAAATTTATATACGGGAACCAATAAATTTCTGAATTCTGATTTTTATCTTTCTCACAAGGATGAATTTACAAGGATAAAACCGCCCTACGAAGAACGGTTCTGGAAACCGTTGGTGAAGAAATATGCCGAAGCGGTGCTGGCTGAATTTCCCTCTGAGAGAATTATTCTTTTCAGGCAGTATTTTCCTGATAAGTTTGTTAAAGGCGGAACAGAGCTCCGCCATACAGCTCTCCGCAGCAATCTCAATAAGCAGATTGCCGAAATGGAGGAGTATTTCATTGCGTTGGCCGACCCTTCAGTGGTGGACATTTCTCACGGTTATTTTATGTGCGGAGATTCTCCCAGCAATTATGAACAGAGTTATTTCAACGACGCATACAGCGCGGTAAAGAAAATTATAATGTACGACCGCCGCTGTGTCGATACTCCCGACCCTGATATATGGATGGAGCGGGTGCTGAACTGTTATAAGAGTATGACGGCAAGGTCGTTCCAGAGCTGGCTGCTGGATATGAAGAATGCGGCTGATATAATAATTGCCTACACAAGCAAGGAGTTTACCGCCGCCAATAAGAGCCGTCTCCTGAAGCTGAGAAAATGCGGAACTGCAAGTCTCGGAAAAATTTCCTCATTCTTTGCCGACGACCCGGGTGCGGCAGAACTTATTGCAGTTGCAAAGCTTATCCGTGCAGTTCTCAAAAACGATATATCAAAGCCATATAAGTTCTATGCTCCTGCATTTGAGGGAAAGTTCAACATTCGCAAAAAGATAGCAAAGCTGTTGTCTGCTGAAGTGGGAGCTTATGTAAGTGAGGACTCCGCAGAGCGTGTCTTCCTTCTTAGGAACAATCCCGAACAGCTTGAGCAGTATCTTGTTCAGCTGAAAAACCGTACCGCAGATATCTGGGGTAGCAGTGTGTCCAAAGAAGTATTCAGCTGTTGCAAGAATTCGGGTCTCGGAAAATATATTTTCAAGCAGTGTCCGCTGACTGCCTATGATGAGCCTGTGCCTATGGAAGTGCCCGAGGAGCTGTCGCAGTTCAGCGGCAATGCGTGGCGCAGACGCACTATTGCTGAAGCCTTTGCAAGAAACGGCATAAACGATCTGAAAGATGAACATTCAAAATGGCTTGTTGTGGATTTCTACGACGTAATCTGCAATATGAATGACTATAAAGGCAGGCTTTTCGAGGTTGATGACTTTATCCGCCGTACAGGCTTCTACAAGGGCATACAAGGTGAATGTGAGCCCTGTTATATTTTTGATAAGCTCACAAAAGAGCAGTGTTGCGACATACTTGCCCGTTTTGCGTGGGAAATGACAGAAATTTACGGAAATAACATTGTTCTTATAAGAGCCGACCTGAAGGATGAATTCATAAATCTTGAAAATCGAATTGAAAAGATGTCGGATGACCCTGATATTCAGCGCAAGCGTGAGTTCGTCGCTTTTTGCGAGGAGCAGTTCATGCAGCAGACGAACTGTGCGGTTATTGACATATCAAAGCATTTTTACGCTTCGGATAAATTCCCGCTGGGCGGTGCGCATATAGTGCATTATGAATACGAATTCTACCGTGAGGCAGGTGTGTTCCTGTCCCATATTCTGAGCAGCGGAAAGCAGCGTAAATTCACAAAGGCAGACGATAACTACATTTCAATGAGAAATCTGCGTCTGGAACGATAAAGACGAAAGGAGGAGGATATATGAGCGCTTTTCTTAAAAAGCGGATAGCGGCATTACTGTTTGCGGTAATGCTGTGTTCGTCCTGCAGTGGCGAAAGTGTATCTTCCTCCGTTTATACATTGCCCCCTGTCAGTGAAACCGCTGTTGCTACTACTTCAACAGCTGCTGACGCGGATACGGCTACTGTTACGGAAGATACTTCTTCCGTAACTGCTGTTTCTTCAGCCGTAACCACAACCACACCTGAGACAAACGCAGCGGAGTCTTCGGAAACTGTGTCGGATACAAGCGAAAAAACCACAGCTTCCGAGACAAGTGTTGTATCTGACACGACGGTTACCTCGGGTGCAGCCGAAGTAACCGCAGTATCCCTGACAACGGAAACAGAAATAACCACAACGACTTGCGTTACGGAAATTACTACTGTTACCGAAACAGAGGTTCTTCCCGAAACCTCTGTTCCTGCGGCGGAAAAACCGCCTGCTGAAATAAGGATAAGCCGGGTAAGCTCCCCGGGAGTTCTTGCCGAAAGTGCAGGAACGGCGGTTATTGATTACAGCAATGCGTCCTGCGGTTATATAAGTGCTTCATACAGTGGGAAAAGCGCAATGGCGAAGCTTAGAATAGTGAGCGGCGGTGTTACCTGCGACCATGACTTGAGTGTTACGGGTGAAGCCGAGTATTTCCCTCTTATGCAGGGCAGCGGTGATTACCGCATACAGATTTACGAACAGCTTGAAGGAAAGCTGTATTCCTGCGTACTCGACCTGTCGGTTACTCTTACTGTGAACGACGAGGTTGAAATGTATCTGCATCCCAACAGATATTCAGTTTTTGATGAAAATTCCGCCTGCGTCAAAAAGGCGTCTGAAATATGTGCCGGCGCAGACGATGATATAGAAAAAATAGCGGCGATTTTCGGATATATTACCGATAATATAACCTACGATTATGACCTTGCGGCAACTGTGCAGAGCGGTTACATTCCCGACCCCGACACTGTTCTTGTCCGTAAGCAGGGCATATGCTTTGACTATGCTTCTCTCTTTGCAGCAATGTGCCGTTCAATGGGTATACCCACACGGCTTGTCATAGGCTATGCGGCGACTGATATATACCATGCCTGGAACGAGGTTTACACTGAGGAAACAGGCTGGATAACCCCCGAGCTGCTTCTTGGCAAGAAGGGCTACAACATAGTTGACGCAACCTTCTATGCAAGTGCGTCTGATAAGGATTATATTGCAGGGTATATTTCCGACAGCGGAAATTATGCTTCGGTTTACAGATATTAAGAAAGGATGTAAAATTCCATGGCAAAATTTAAAAGACTGAATTTTGAGCAGACTGCTTTTTTCTTTGAGCAGTTATGGCTTATGGTGAATACGGGAATGCAGATGGACGACGGACTTGAAATACTGTCTCAGGATATTGACGACAGCAACCTTTCCGCAATCTGTCATTTTCTTTCGGAAAAGACAGACACGGGAACATCAATTTCCGACGCAATTGCTGAAACGGGCGTTTTCCCTCAGTATGCTGTAAGAATGACTGAGATAGGCTGTATGACAGGTAAGCTTGACGAAACACTGAAAGGACTTTCCGAGTATTACGAGGGGCGTGCAGAAATGGAACGCACCGTGCGGTATGCAGTGTTTCATCCCTGTATGCTGCTTGTTATGATGACTATAGTCATGGTAATTCTTGTGGTTAAAATCATACCTATGTTTACTGAGATTTTTGCTCAGTTCGACACAGGCATAGGCTCTGCTGTTGAAGATATTGTAAGTATTGCATATGGTGCAGGCGAGGTTATACTTGTTGTTCTTATAGTGCTGATTGCGCTTCTTGCCGTAATACTTCTGATTCCCCCTGTCAAAAGAGCGGCGCTTAAATTTGCTTCTGTATTTCCTCTGACAAGAGGTATTTCCCGTACCCTTGCGCAGGCTAAGCTTGCTGACGCTATGTGCATGATGATAACAAGCGGAATTGACCCCGAGGAAGCCCTCGGATATTGTCTGGGGCTTATAACTGACAAGAAACTTTGTTCACAGATAAGTAGTTGTCTTGAAATGGTGAGAAAGGGTGAATATTTTTCCGACGCTATCGGTAAGTCGGGCATTTTTCCGAAGATTCACGCCCGTTCCCTTAAAATGGCTTATACATCGGGTTCCTTTGAGGCGGTATGGCGCAAGCTGAGCTATCGTGCAAATGAAGAGGCTCAGCGTACAGTTGCAAATCTCCTTTCCATGGTTGAGCCTGCAATTGTGCTTCTTCTTGCCGTAATGATAGGCTCGGTTCTTCTTACAATAATGATTCCTCTGATGAACATAATGTCCGCACTCGGATAACGGAGCAGGTGAAAATATGAAAAATAAAGTTTACCGCTACATAACCTCTGCAGTCGCAATACTTATTTTCTGTGCAGTGCTTGTGTGGTTTGCCGCGGCTGTTAATTCAGCAGGAAATGCTACCCGTTCGGGGCAGCTTGAGGTTGTACGGAAATCGGTTGAAAACGGAATAACCCTTTGTTATTCCATTGAGGGTACATATCCTGAAAGCCTTGATTATCTTACCGAAAATTACGGGTTGAATTACGACAGGGAACGTTACGTAATACATTACGACTGTTTTGCGGCAAATATCCGCCCCTCGGTAACAATTGTTGAAAAGGAGCCGTAATATGAACAGTATAAAATACAGGGGAACATCAAGAGTTCTCGGCACTGCGGCAAGTCTGCTGCTGTTTCTGGTTTTTGCAGTCTGCATGATTGTGATAATCGGTGCAGGTGCAGGTATATACAGCAGAATAAACGAAGGCTATGAAATAACCTACGGTTCCTCTGCTGCAATCAAATATGTTTCAAACAAGATAAGGTCTTCCGACAGCTGTCAGCTTCTTGACAGCGGAAACGGCATTGTCCTTGAAAACGGCAGTATCCTTACCGTTATTTATAAGGGCAGCGGCGGAATATACGAAAGAAGCGTTTCAGCGGATTCGGGTATCAGTGCGCAGGGAGGAGAGCTTGTAGTGGAGGTTGACGGCTTTGCCATATCGGAAAATGAAGGCCTTTATGAAATTTCCGTGACCTGCGGCGGTGATACAATGTCGGCATTTGTCAGAAAGGGTGATATATCTGGAAAGGAATAAGAGCGGCACGGGTATAAAACCTGCCAATCTGTTTTTTATAGAGCTTATAATCGTCCTGCTTTTCTTCAGCTTCTCTGCGGCGGTAATTCTTCAGATTTTTGCAGCGGCGGACAGCCGGCAGGAAAAAAGCGATATTGTAGAAAGAGCGGTTATCTGTTCGCAGTCACTTGCGGAAGCCTTTTCTGTTACGGGAGATTTTACCGAAGCGGCGGCAATGGTTTTCGGCGAATATGAGGGAAGCTTTGATAATCAGCCGGCGGAAATCTGCCTTGACAGCAACATGAAGCCCTGCGAGGACGGGGAAATAACCCTGCTTATGGCGCAGGGGCATCGGGAAACCGCAGCAGGACGGCTTACAAGTCTTGAGTTTGAGTTCAGGACAGATGACGGGCAGCTTATCCCTCCGATTATATGCGAAGCTTATTTCCCGTATGAGGGAGGTGCCGCAGATGAATGAAAACAGGAATCAAATATCCGAGGGCAGGGGAATAGGCGTAGGCTATGTTACGCTTATAATGCTGTTTGCGGTTATCTGTCTTACGGTGCTTGCAGCTCTTTCCTATCAGGCGGCAAGAGCAAATGACAAGCTCAACGAAAAGAGCGTCAATTTCGCTTCATGGTATTATCTTGCCGACGGCAGGGTAAATGAGGTCCTTTCGGTACTGGATGAAGCCGCATATGAAGCTCACGAAACAGGCTTCTTTGCTGACAGCTTTGAAGCAATATACAATGAAAAAATATCAATATCCCTGATGACCGATAAGGTTTTCCCTGACAATGCGGTTATAAAAAGAGTGCAGGAAGGCTTTATGGTGTCATATTCCTGCCCTGTGACCGATAATCTTGAGCTTTCGGCGGAATTTCTCTTTTTTGATGTGCCGAGGGACGGTCAGAGGTATGAAATCAGGAAATGGAAAACTGTTGCCGTAACGGATGAAACCAATGAGGGTTCGCTCGGTGTATGGGACGGCAGCTTACCGACTCAGAATTAAAAACGGAGGCAATAAAAATGGACTTAATGTCAATCTTAAAGGAAGCAACTGAAAAATCCGCTTCCGATATCTTTATTGTAGGAGGCGCACCTCTCAGCTATAAGGCTCACGGTGTTATTTCCCGCTTCAATGATGAAATTCTTACAACCTCTCAGACAGAGGTGCTGGTGAAGAAGATTTTTGCGGCTGCGAATATTGCGGTTGAAGAGGGAAAGCTTCCTGAAAGAGAAGTGGATTTTTCATTCTCTGTAAGCGGGATGGGGCGTTTCAGAGCCAATATCTACAAGCAGAGAGGCTCGTATGCGGCTGTTCTGAGATTTGTACCATTTGAACTGCCCGACGCAGAGAAGCTGGGCATTCCCGAGCAGGTTATGGAGTTCAGCAAATGCAAGGGAGGCATTGTGCTTATTACAGGTGCGGCAAGCAATGGTAAATCCACAACCCTTTCCTGCATTATCAACCGTATAAATTCCACTCAGAACAACCATATAATCACTATTGAAGACCCTATCGAGTTTCTTCATCGTCACGATAAGAGCATTATCAGCCAGCGTGAAATCAACCTTGATACAAACAGCTATCTTGACGCTCTCCGTGCGGCACTGAGACAGTCTCCCGATGTTATTCTCCTGGGTGAAATGCGTGACTATGAAACAATCAGTGTGGCAATGACAGCCGCCGAAACAGGTCAGCTTGTACTTTCCACTTTACATACTCTCGGTGCGGCAAGCACAATTGACAGAATTATCGACGTATTCCCGATTAATCAGCAGCGTCAGATAAGGATACAGCTTTCCATGACTCTTAAGGGGGTTGTTTCTCAGCAGCTTCTGCCGTCCGTTGACGGAACGCTTGTTCCTGCGTTTGAAATTATGTCGATGAACAGTGCAATCAGGACAATGATACGTGAGGAAAAGACTCATCAGATTGATACGATTCTCCAGTCCTCGCCCGGAATGCAGACTATGGACAGCTGTATTCTCGATATGTACCGTAAGGGCACCATTACAGCTGAGACAGCTGTGGAATATGCTTACAATCCTGAAATTATGAAAAAGAGAGTTGCTTCTTTTTAACAGCTTTTTACGCAGATACGGCAAAACGAGTTCCGTATCTGCGTTTTTGTTACAGCGGTGTAACCTTTTGTTGAATGTGCTTTATTTAAATGTTTAAATTCGTTAAAAATGCACAATTGAAAACGTTGTTGGAAACGCTTATTTTCTTGACAACAGAGCCAAAATATGGTATACTTACATAGAATAGGGATAGTAGGGTAACTATCCCTTTTGCGGATTTTCCCATTTCCGCAGTTCCCTGAAAAATTCCCATAACAATAATGAAATCTTTAAATCTATGTAAAATACATAAGGAGGAATCCGATATGAGCGACAAGAGACGCAGAAGAGTAAAATCAGCTGTTGCATTTGCTGCAGCGGTTTCTGTTATGTCTTCCAATGCGCTTTCCGCATCCGCTTCAGCGGAAACAGCAGCTTCGGTTGACGACCTTTTGAGCAACATTGACGATGCAACCGTAGGCGAAAGTTCTGAAGACAGTACTACCACTACCGTCAATAAGCTTCTTGGCACAGCTGCCGATTATAGTGTATTTGTTCAGAATGACTTTACAGTAAACGGTGCAGACTGCCCCGGCAATATTGCCGTAGGCGGTACAGCTTCAATTCCTGATAACTACACCACAGGTTCATCCACTGTTATCAACAATATTACAAACGGTTCTGCGCTCAACGGTTCTGTTACAACCGAAGAAGCAGGCATTGACATGGAAAGCGAATTTGAGAATCTCAAGAATGTTTCTCAGGAACTCGCAACTATTGAAGCAAACGGTACTTTCGGTATTCATGAATATGAAAGTAATAATATTGTTTTCACAGGTACCGATGAAAACGTCAACGTTTTCAATCTTACAGTTGAAGAATACAACGAGTTGGTTGAAGGCAAGGGCGGAAACTTTGCTTTGAATTTCAATGTTCCCGAAGGCTCCACTGTTATTGTTAATATCGTGGGCGAAGGAAGCGTTGACCTTTCAGCTGTTTGCGGTGCATACTACAACGGTGAAGCGCTTGCAAACACATCCGAACATAACAACAACATTCTGTTCAATGTAACAGATGCTGATGATGTTATAATCGGTTCTTCCATTGGTTCAGTTCTCGCTCCTACATCAAATGTTACTTCATCCGAAAGCACGTATCACTTTGAAGGTCAGCTTATCTGCCAGAATTATAACGGCTCAAGCGAGTTCGGCTCTACAACATTCACCGATGATGATGTTCAGGAGCAGCTCGATCAGCAGTTCACAGTTGATGAGGACGATCCTGCAGGCGAAGATGATACAGACGTAGACGGTGATTCTGATACAGACACGGATGATGAATCCGACACAGATACAGACACGGATGATGATACTGATACTGATACTGATACTGATACCGATACTGATACTGACACCGACAGCGACACAGATTCCGACAGCGACACAGATTCCGACAGTGACTCTGACTCCGACAGCGACTCTGACACAGATAGCGACACAGATTCCGACAGTGACTCAGACGCAGACAGTGACTCTGACTCCGACAGTGATTCTGACGCTGACAGCGACTCTGATTCCGACAGTGATTCTGACACAGACAGTGACTCTGACTCCGACAGCGACTCTGACACAGATAGCGACACAGATTCCGACAGTGATGCTGATACAGACAGTGATTCTGACTCCGACGCAGACAGTGATTCTGATTCCGATAGTGATTCCGACTCCGACAGCGACTCGGACGCAGATAGTGACTCTGACACAGATAGCGACACAGATTCCGACAGTGACTCTGACACAGATAGCGATACAGACTCCGACAGTGATGCTGATACAGACAGTGACACAGACTCCGATAGTGATTCCGATTCCGATAGCGATTCTGACTCAGATAGCGACTCAGACACAGATAGCGATGTAGAATCTGATAGTGACACAGACACAGACAGTGACACAGACTCCGACAGTGACTCTGATTCCGACAGTGATACAGACTCCGACAGTGATTCCGATTCCGATAGCGATTCTGACTCCGATAGCGACTCTGACACAGACAGTGATACAGACTCCGACAGTGATTCCGATTCCGACAGCGACTCTGACGCAGACAGTGACTCTGACGCAGATAGTGATTCCGATTCCGATAGCGATTCTGACTCCGATAGCGACTCTGACACAGACAGCGACTCTGACTCCGACAGCGATGCAGATTCCGACAGTGATGCTGATACAGACAGTGATTCTGACTCCGACGCAGACAGTGATTCTGATTCCGATAGTGATTCCGACTCCGACAGCGACTCGGACGCAG
>CAZGRB010000058.1:0-11810 GCA_964527695.1 uncultured Ruminiclostridium sp. | reverse complement strand
CAATCCTGAATTACGTAAAGAACGGTGATCCCAGAACACTTACAGACGGCGTAATGACAATTGTTGAGCATTACCCCAAGCCCAGCACCGATATTCTTATGAACTTCCTTTCAACTCACGATACTGAGCGTGCGCTTACACGCCTTGCAGGTGATGATGTGGGCTGGAACGGCAGAGAGTGGCAGTCCGAGCACAGCCTTTCCGATGAGCAGTTCGTATTCGGTATTTCGCTTCTCCACTGTGCAATGGTGCTTCAGTTCTTCCTCCCGGGTATTCGCTCGGTTTACTACGCTGACGAAGCGGGTCAGGAGGGTTATAAAGACCCCTTCAACCGCCGTACCTACCCCTGGGGCAACGAGGACGAGCGCCTCATTGAATTTACAAGGGAGCTTGGCGCAATCAGAAGAAAGCTTAAGGTTTTCGCAAAGGGCGATATAAAGTTCATTGACGTTACAAAGGATTACGCAGTTTTCAGCCGTACCGACAAGGAAATCGGCGAGCAGGCGGTAATTATCCTCAACCGTTCAAGAAAGACCCGCAGCTTTAAGATTTCCGACCTTGTTACAAGCGGAAATTACGAGATTATCCGCGGAATTGATATGCCCCAGGACGGCATTAAGGTTGACGCATTTGATTATGGTGTAATCTCGGTTAAGTTATAAAAATAAAGGCGGAATGCAGTGCATTCCGCCTGTTTTGTTATTAAAACTCAAATATTTTTTCACCGATTCTGACATAGTCAATTTCATTTATGTCGATAGGTGTTTCAAGTATATATTTATTTTTAAAGCTCCATTTTTCGCCGCGCTCATAATAGGGTGTCATACCGGCAATTTCAGGGGGAACAGCCGCTCCCTGCTCATTTATAAAGAAGGGAATATCGTTTTTATATCCAAATCTTACAGCATCACCATTTTTCAGTACAACCTCACCGACACCGCTTATAGACTGATACATAACCTCGTCATAAAGGGGCGCCTCAAAATCAAGACTTACGGAAATGGGAGAAACGGTAAGCTCTGTAAGCGTAAAATCAAGCAATTCGTGTCTTAATGCGTCAGGAGTGCTTGCGTGATTATAGAAATCCAATGAAATGGTTTCGTAAGGAGCAGAGGTGAGCTTTTCGCATTCCGCATAATCAAAGGTTATATCTGCATTCCAGTGACCGTTAATAGTTTCAGTAGTATAATATTCAGCAATGGTATGACCGTTCTCATAGCTGTAGGTATATTTCTGTGTTCTGAAACCGTACAGCTCCAGATTAAGATATTCTGCCTTTTCGGGCATTTCGGTCTTGTTAATACATACCGCAACGGTAATCTGATTATCTGTCGGATTTGTATCCCTTACCCCGTAGGTCTTTACACCGTGGACGGGCTCCATATTATCGCAGCATATTTCGTAAAGCCCGCTGTCATCATAAATTTCCAACGGCTCTGCACCTGTAACTGCGTAGCAATCTGTGCTGAAAATATTATCAGGGGTAAGAATTGCGGGCTTTCCGTCATAGTAATAGAACGGCTCGCCGTTTTTGTCGGCAGCATGATATTCGCCACAGTCAAAATTTTCTCCGTCCGTTCTTGTAACGTCTATAAAAACTACGGCGATATTGTCATCGCTTAACGCGCCCTTTACCTCAAAATCAAGTGTGCTGAAATTATCGGTAATATTTTCTGCGGCAACGGGAGTGATATTATTTATGGCAAATTTCTCGTTTTCACCAAACCAGCTGTGAATAATTTCGCTTAAATTCCACCCGCTGGCATATCCTGTCACAGTAACCGCTGCTGCGGTTGCTGCGGCGACAGCCGCCGCTGTGATTTTCTTCGGACTTATTTTCATTTTCGGCTTTTCTGCGTTGATAATGCTGTCGGCAAACTGTTCGTTGTCCTTTTCGGGTGTGATATTTTCAAAATAATCCTTGTATATGCTCATAAAATCATTCCTTTCATTCTGCGAGAAAGCGTTTAAGCATCATGCGCCCTCTTTGTAGTCGTGTGGTAACTGCAGACGGGGAAATTTTCAGTATCTCACCGATTTCCGCCGCTGTGTACCCCTCAAAATAGTGGAGAAATATAACCTCACGGTAGCCCTTTTTCAGCTCTTTCATAGCCTCTCTCAGGGCAATTATATCGTCGCTTATGATTCCGCCGCTATGGGCTGTTTCGGGAAGCTCCGTCCGCTTTTTCTGCCAGCGGCTCTTTGTATGGTTGTGGCTTCGGTTTACAGTCAGCCGTATAAGCCATGCCTTTTTGCCGTTTTCGCTGTCGAAACCGCCTTTGTGGGTGTAAAGCTTCATAAAAACCTCCCACACTATATCGTCGCACACGGACAAATCCCCCGTAGTGCTGTATGCAAGGCGGAACAGCATAGGTCTGTACCTTTCCACATCGGCTTTAAGCTCGTTTTCGGTCATATTTTTCACCTCCCTGTTATATTTTGGGCGCCTCTGACAATAAAACAACTGTAAGGCAGGAATTGTCACAGAAATCATAAATATTTTACAGCTGTATCAGCATATAGTCAAGTCAATATTGGTTATTTTTTTATTGACAAACCGGCTGTTTTTATATATAATATACTATGTATTGTTATGAAAAAATTTTGAAAGGATTATATAAAAATGGCAGACTTTGTAACACGATTTGCGCCCAGCCCTACAGGCTTCATGCACATCGGTAATCTCCGTACCGCACTCTATGCGTACCTCCTTGCGAAAGCCTACAACGGCAAGTTCATTCTCCGTATTGAGGACACTGACCAGGAACGCTATGTAGAGGGTGCAACCGACGTAATCTACAGCACACTTAAAATGACAGGCTTACAGCACGATGAAGGCCCCGACATCGGCGGCCCCAACGGCCCTTATATCCAGAGCGAGCGCAAGGGCATATATATGGAATACGCAAAGCAGCTTGTTGAAAAGGGCTATGCCTACTACTGCTTCTGCACAAAGGAAAGACTGGACAAGCTTCACGAGGACGGCGAAATCGGCGCAGGCTATGACCGTCACTGTCGTGATTTACCCAAGGAAGAGGTAGAAAAGAACCTTGCCGCAGGTTTACCCTTTGTAATCCGTCAGAAGATGCCGCTTGAGGGCAGCACAGGCTATGACGACGTTGTATTCGGTCATATCGAAATCGAAAACAGCGAAATGCAGGATCAGATTTTAATCAAGGCTGACGGCTTCCCCACATATAATTTCTGTCACGTTATTGATGACTATTTAATGGGCGTAACACACGTTGTAAGAGGCTGTGAGTACCTCACTTCCACTCCCAAATACGTGCTTTTATATGACGCATTCGGCTGGGAAAGACCCACATACTGCCACCTGCCTCTTATTATGGGCAAGAACGAGGACGGCTCTACAAGTAAGCTTTCCAAGCGTCACGGCTCTGTAAGCTTCCAGGAGCTTGTAAAGAACGGCTACCTCCCCGAAGCTATCATCAACTATATGGCATTCACAGGCTGGTGCCCCAAGGACACAAACGATGAATTCTTCACAATTGAAGAGCTTGAAAAGGTATTCTCCTTGGAAGGTATCAGCAAGTCCCCCTCTGTTTTCGACTATGAAAAGCTTTTATGGTTCAACAGCAACTATATCAAGAAGCTTTCTTTAGAAAAGTTCATGGAAATGGCAAAGCCCTACTACAATGACGAACTGAAGGCTTACGCTGATGATGAAAAGCTTGCGGCAATGGTGCAGACACGTATCTCCACATTCCCCGAGGTAAACGAAAAGGCAGCCTTTGTCTGCGGACTTCCCGAATATGATACCGAGCTTTTCGTAAACAAGAAGAACAAGACAACTATTGAAATGGCAAAGGATGTTTTAGAAGCGGCAATTCCCGTAATCGAGGGCATTGAAAGCTTTGACAATGACACATTATTCGCAGAGCTCAAGGCATTTGCTGAAGCCAAGGAAATCAAGGCGGGCGCGGTAATGTGGATTATCCGTATCGGCGTTTCGGGTATGTCCGTAACTCCCGGCGGTGCAACCGAGCTTATGGCAGTTCTCGGTAAGGAAGAATCAATTTGCAGACTAAAAAAGAGCCTTGCAAAGTTATCATAACTGAAAGGACATAAGAAAAATGAGCGACAAGAAAGAATTTGTAAAGCACGAAATTCCCCGTCCCGAATTTCCGAAGCGTGCCGTAATCACAGGCGGTATGCCCTACGGCAACAAGACTCTCCATTTCGGTCATATCGGCGGTGTGTTCGTGTTTGCCGATGTATATGCAAGATTTTTACGTGACCGTCTTGGTGATGAAAATGTAATATTTGTTTCGGGTACAGACTGCTACGGCTCTCCTATTGCGGAAGGCTACCGCAAGTACTGCAACGAGACAGGCTTCACAGGCACAATTCAGGACTATGTTGAAAAGAATCACCTCGCACAGAAGCAGACTCTTGACGATTATATGATAAGCCTCAACGTTTTCGGTGCTTCGGGTCTCGGCAGAACTGCGGAAATCCACGATATGGTTTCCGATAAGTTTATCCGCAGGCTCTACGAAAACGGACATCTCAGAAAAATCAGCACAAAGCAGTTCTATGACGAAAAGGCAGGATGCTTCTTAAACGGACGTCAGGTTATCGGTAAATGTCCTGTTGACGGCTGTAATTCCGAAAAGGGTTATGCAGACGAATGTGACCTTGGTCACCAGTATATGCCCGAAAATCTTATCGACCCCAAGAGTACTCTTACAGGTGAAACTCCCACAATGAAGAACGTTGACAACTGGTATTTCGATTTACCTGCGTACAACGAGCTTATGAAGGAGTATGTTGCTAAGATTCAGAAGCAGAAGAACGTGCGTCAGCTTGTTACAAAGACAATCGACGAATTTTTAAAGGAGCCTGTAGTTCATATCAAGAACGAGCTTCAGGACAAGTATGAAGCAGTAAAGGCACAGATGCCCCCTCACGAATTCTTAGAGGAAAAGAAAAAGCCCTCCTTCACAATTGTTTTCAAGACACTTGACGAAATGAATGAGGCTACAGCAATCCTCTCCGCTAACGGCATCCGTTTCAGAACAGGTAAGACGCTTGTTCCTTTCCGCCTTACAGGTAACATCGAATGGGGCGTAAAGGCTCCCGTTCTGGAAGGTGAAGACCCTCTTACAATCTGGGTATGGCCCGAATCTCTCTGGGCACCTATTTCCTTTACCGTCGCAGCTCTTGAGAAGCAGGGCAGAGACAAGTCAGAGTGGAAGGATTTCTGGTGTTCAAAGGACGCACAGGTTTACCAGTTTATCGGCGCTGACAACATCTATTTCTACGGTGTTGCCGAAATGGCAATGTTCATGGCGCTTCAGGGCAAGGACGGCAACGTTATCGACCCGCCCGAGGGCGAAATCCAGATGCCCATTCTCTGCGCAAACAACCACATTCTGTTCCTTGATAAGAAGGCTTCCAGCTCAGGCTCTGTAAAGCCTCCCATGGCGGCAGATCTGCTTGATTACTACACAGCTGAACAGCTGAGAATGCACTACCTCGGACTTGGTCTCGGACAGAGAAGCGTAAGCTTCATGCCCAAGCCTCTTAACCCTGCGGCCAACCCTGACGAGCCCGACCCTGTAGTAAAGGACGGTTTCTTACTTTCCAACGTATTCAACAGAATTATCCGTACCTGCTTCTATGCTTGTCAGAAGCATTACGACGGCGTGATGCCCGTAGGCGAAATCGACGAGCAGGTGCTTGCAGACGCAAAGAAGGCAATCCTCGATTACGAGCGCTTCATGTACCGCTTTGAATTCCATCAGGCAACCTACGTTCTGGACAGCTACATCAGAAAGATGAGCAAGTACATGGTAAAGAACTTAGGCGACGCTGATAAGAACGAGGACGACGAGCTCCGCAGAAAGACACTTATTCAGGTGTTCCATATGATAAGAACTGCCGCTGTGCTTGTTCACCCCATGGCACCCAAGGGTACTGAAATGCTCCTTGATTATTTACAGCTTGACAAGAGCTTCTGGAGCTGGGACAAGATTTTTGACGGTATGGGCGCATTTACAAACGGTGCTGACCATAAGTTAAAGTTCCTCGAACCCCGTGTGGACTTCTTCACACGCCACCCCAGCCAGTTTGCTGCTGATGAAGAATAAAAAATCCCCGTGTCTTAGGATAGTTATAAATAAAAAATCCAGAGAAGAAATTAAATCTTCTCTGGATTTTTTTATGACTGTTCTGTCATGATACAGTTTTTTATTATCCGAGGTTTGCAAATCCTAAAATCTTACCGTCAATAGCTACTACACCGAGCGTGGTCATTGCGGTCTGGGAAACGCCGTCTGCATCCTTGTAATCAGCTGCAAGATATGCATAGAATACGCTGGGCTCCTTGTCGCCTGTGTATGCGCTGAAATAGCTGTTGAAGTAAGACGACATTTCATCTGTAAAATCTTCTTCTTTTGTTCCGATAATGTAGAATTTTTCTGTTTCACAGCCGTCATCATACATATAGTCAAAGCTGCAGCCGAAAACCTTGATATAATCATCGGGGGTTACACATTTTGAAAAATCGAATGCACTTGTAAGATATGCTTCTTTATACAGGTCATCAAGATTTTTCATTATCTGCTTTTCGGATTTCTTGTTGCAGCCGTCAATAAGATTTTCCAGTGCGGCAGTGCCGTCGGGAGCCTTTGCACAGCCGAAGAAAAGTGCGCCTGAAATGATTGATGTAATCAGAAGGATAACTGCAACGATAATAGAAACAATACCTTTATTCATTATACATTTACCTCCTCATTTTCATCTGTGCTTGTCTGGGTTTCTTCCTGAACGGGAGCTTCTTCCTGAGTGGGAGTAGCGGGTGCTTCAGACTGAACGGGAGCTTCTTCCTGAGTGGGAGTAGCGGGTGCTTCAGACTGAACGGGAGCTTCTTCCTGAACGGGAGCAGCAGGTGCTTCAGACTGAACGGGTTCAGTATTCTGTGCAATTGTTACAGGCTGAACAGGTGCAGGAATTACTGTGGGAGCGGCAGGTTTTTCAGCTATAAGGAACTTTACGCCCAGCACAGCAGCAATAATTGCTGCAAGCAGGAATACGATAAAGAATACAAGGCATATATATGCGAATATGTTTGCGGATTCTTCAATTGCATAGAAACGTACTGTGCCGTAGAAGGTGCCTGAGTAGTCAGAAGACTCAGCCTTCGCACTAAGCTCTGCAAGCTCTGCTGCATCCTCTTCGGACAGTTCATAATCGTCGCCCATATATTCCTTCTTTTCAGCCTGTTCTTCCTCTGCATTTCTTAAAAGCTCTGCATAGGTTGCAATCTGGCTGTTGTCAAGAATATAAAGGTTGCCTGTCTTTTTGAATGTGAATTCCATAGCATTGCTGCTGAGGGGGTTCATATCAATTACGGCAGTGTAGGATGTAACTGTCTTGAAAGGAGAGGTGCTTGTACCCTTTTCTGTTTCAAATTTACATTCTGCCTTTTCCCCTGTATAGTTGTATACAAATTCTCTGTAAAGTGCAGCTTCTTCCTCAGCTTCCTTTGTGCCGAGGTCAACTGTGTATACGGTCATTCCGTCCTTGTTTGCCGTTGTAAGCTTGACACCTTCGGGAAGTGCTTCGTTAAGGGAGTCGGTGAGAATCTGCTTTGCGGATTCAAGCATATCGTCGGAAGCATACATGATGATATCAAGATTTACCTTACTGCCTGAAATGTCAAGATATGCGCCTGTCTTTTCAAAATCAACATCCCATATAAAGGAGCTGTTTGCAGCATCAGCATCAATATAGGAAGGAATGTAGGAATAACCCTTTACATTGTCTTCGTAGTATGAACCGAAGGAAACCTCGCTGCTGCCTGAAGGCTCAGCACCGTCGTAGAGGAAATAAATGCTGGTTAAGTTTCTTTCGTTTCTGAGGTAGTATGCACCCTCAAGCTTTTCTGTAACGCTGATAAGCATTCTGCGTGCAACGTTTACGTCTGTCTTTACGGAAGATTCAAAAGTAATGTTTTCACTCTGAAGAACCTTTGCTGTTTCAGCGGCAATCTGCTCAGCGGGCAGCCCCTTCATCTTTACATAATAGGTTGTTTGATAATCCTGAACAAGCTTATCAACTGCGGAAGAAGAAACAATGCCCTTGAAATATTCTTCAACGTTTATGCTCTGTTCGCTTAAGCTTGTAAGAGTATCATTGCTGAAGCAGAATTCGATTGTACGGTCAAAATTGCCGTTTGTAAGGAAATATGTCTTTACAAGAACGGAATCGGGTGTGTTGTAAACGGAGTCGTCAACGGAAATACTGCTGTAAGCGCTGTATTCGGTGCCTGCAATAGTTACCTTTGTGCTTCCTGTTTCAAACCAGTTTGAGGTGCTGCTTTCTGTTACGACTTCATCCTTTTCGAGACCGTATCTGAACCAGCCGATAAGATCCATGGATGTGAAGTTTTCCTTGAACTTGAGACTGGATTTGAAGGGAGAACCAATGCTTTCGTATTCGATTTCAGCGGTAACAGGGTCGTCAACCTCTGCGGCAAGAATCTTGTTTACCTTTGTGCGGTAATCGTCGATACCTGTAAAGGCAAGGGTGAACTTGCACACGAGGGAGTCGGAGCTCTCTGTAAGTGTGTATGTAAGGCAGTCGGGCATATACTTCTTGATAGTAATGTCGATACTTTCCTTACCGCCGGGAACATAGCTGGAAAGGTCACCGTTGTCAAGAGTAAGTGTAATTACTCTTGTGCCGTTGAAATTACCGTCAGCGGTGAACTCGGTGTCAACCGTAGCGCCGCAGGAGGCAATTACAAGCACGCAGCAGAAAAGTGCCGCAGCAAGCAGTAACTTTCTGAGTTTTCTGAATGTTGCTTTCATTTTGTAATTCCTTTCTCCATATATTGTTATTATAACTTTTTAAGTATATCACATTAAATTCGCTAATACAACATTTTTTAAAAAATTCAGTATTTATGACAAAATCCGACATTTCTGCACGCTATAAATAGGTAAATTATTTTTTATAAAGCTCTTTTATCTTGTAAAAAAAAGTAAATTATGATAGAATTATAAAAAAAGCTATTCAGGAGAGATTCCAATGAACGGAAAAATACTCATTGTCGAGGATAATAAGGAAATATCAGCTTTGCTTTCGGATTTTCTCGGGCAGAACGGATATGAAGCAATGACCGCCTTTGAAGGAAATACCGCTGCGGCGCTTCTGAAAAAGCAGGAATTCGATATTGTACTCATGGACCTTATGCTTCCGCTTATAAGCGGAGAACAGCTTATAAAGGATTTCAGGACGTATTCGGACAAGCCTGTGATTGTGATTTCTGCAAAGTCTATGATGGAAACAAGGCTTGAAATGCTGAGAACAGGTGCGGACGACTTTATACTGAAGCCCTTTGACCTGAACGAGGTACTGGTGCGCATACAAGTGATAATGCGCAGGGCGGGTATTGTTTCAAAGGCTGAGAATGTGCTTTCCTGCGGCAGAATTTCCTATGATGTAAGTGATAATACGGTTTCCTGCGACGATAGACCCATAAACCTTACCTCAAAGGAACTGCAGCTTCTGAAGCTGTTTTTAAGCCACCCGAAAAAGGTTTTCACAAAGGCGAACCTGTACGAAACCGTATGGAATGATACATATTATTATGAGGACAACACCATAAATGTTCACGTAAGCAACCTGCGAAGCAAGCTGAAAAAAGCTTCGGGCGAGGACTGTATTGAAACCGTATGGGGCGTCGGCTACCGCCTTAAGGAGGAATAATGGCAATACTTGTTACAGCGTGCATAGTGCTTTTTCTGCTGTGCGTGTGGCTTACTATATACATAGTACGCCTGAAAGCAGGAATGAAGGATATAAAGAATGAGCTTGTCCTTACCCGTGATATGGAATACAACCGTCAGCTTACCGTTGACCTTCTGGACGATAATCTTTCTGAAATGACGGCAGAGATGAACCGTAACCTTGATTATCAGAAAAAGCTTAAGGAAAAGAGCGAGGCGGCAGAGCTGAGCCTCAGACAGTCGGTTTCGGATATTGCCCACGATTTAAGGACTCCGCTTACTGTTATAAGCGGCAATCTGCAGATGCTTAAAAAGGAATGCAACCTGTCGCCTGCGGCACTGGAATACATCAGGGCAAGCGAAGACAGATGCAGGGCGCTTAAGGTGATGGCGGACGATTTCTTTGAGCTTTCGGTACTGGAAAGCGATTATTCTTCCGCAAAGCCGGAAAAGGTCAGTCTCACAAATGAGCTGATGCAGTTCATAGTTGACAACGAGGCGGTTATCCGTGCCAATAATCTTGAGCCTGACATAGTTTTTCCCGAAAAGACGGTGTTTGCCATGGCGGACAGGGTGCTTCTTTCCCGTATGCTGGGAAATCTTCTCAACAATGTCATAAAATACGCAAAGGACGGCTTCCGCCTTGAGCTTTCGGAGAACGATGAGGAAAGCATTATTACTTTTTCCAACAGGCTTGACGGCGAACGTGTCATTGACACGGCGCAGCTTTTCGAGCGGACTTACCGTGCCGATAAGGCACGCAGCGGCAGCGGCGCAGGGCTGGGGCTTTATATAGTGAAGCTGCTTGCGGAAAAGCAGAATGCACAGGTTTTTGCAGAGGTGGAAAACAATGTCCTTTCAATAGGCGTTAATTTCAGAAAGACGGCGTAAGCCGTCTTTTTTTGCGGCGAAGCGCCGCGGCAAATTTAAAAGACATAGAACAAAAAAGCCTTTGCCCACACCGGAGCATAACCGTTTTCAAGCCTTTTGTAAAAGGCTTGACCGAAAACTTTTGATTCTCGCTTCGCTCAGTTTCAAGAAAATTTTAAAAAATTTAAAAATATTTAAGAAATTCTTTATAATTTCATTTTATACTGATAACAGAATCAGGAAAAAACGTTGAAAGGACGGTTTACATAATGTCAGAAATACTTATTGATATCAAGAATCTTGAAAAGCAGTACATGAAGCAGAAAGCAGTAAAGGACGCTTCCTTTCAGATAAAGAAAGGGATGATATGCGGTCTTATCGGCCCAAACGGCGCAGGTAAGACAACAATTATGAAAATTCTGGGCGGAATTGCGCTTCCCACAGGCGGTTCAATCTCAATCTTTGATGAAACAACCGAGAACGGACTTGCCAAGGCAAGAAGCCGCATGAGCTTTATGATTGAAACACCCTATGCAAAGGAAAAAATGACTGCAAGGGAAAACCTTGAAATCCAGCGTATCCAGAAAGGTATTCCCGATAAGAAGCGTATTGATGAAGTGCTTGAAATCGTGAATCTTACCGACACAGGCAAGAAGCCTGTAAAGAATTTCTCCTTAGGTATGCGTCAGCGTCTCGGTATTGCCAACGCACTTCTTACAAAGCCTGAAATAATGGTGCTTGACGAGCCTGTAAACGGACTTGACCCCGAGGGTATCGTGGAAATCCGTGAGCTGCTTTTAAAGCTCAACCGTGAGGACCATATCACAATCATAATTTCCTCCCATATTTTAAGCGAATTATCCCTTTTATGTACCGACTATATCTTTATCAACAAGGGCGAAATTCTGCAGACAGTTTCCGCTTCCGAGCTGAAGAAAATCTGCAAGGAATACTACCGTATCGACACCGACAACAACAATCTTGCGGCGGCAGTATTGCAGAACAAGCTGGAGCTTACACAGTTCGACGTTGATAAGGACGGCAGCATCAGACTCTATGAAAATCTTGAAAACATCCGTGATATTTCAAAGGCACTCTTTGAAAATGGCGTAATTCCCACAACCCTTGCAATGAACGAAGCAAATCTTGAACAGTATTATATGAATATGGTAGGTGAAGAAA
>CAZGRB010000057.1:2654-11944 GCA_964527695.1 uncultured Ruminiclostridium sp. | reverse complement strand
AAAGCATTTCAACCCAGTCCTGTGCTTCTGTTCCGCCTGCACCTGCATGGAAGGTAAGAATTGCATTTTTGCCGTCATATTCACCTGAAAGCAGTGTAACAAGCTTCTGTTCTTCAAGGAGAGACTTTGTCTTTTCGGCCAAATCCATAATTTCATCAAGTACGGATTCGTCTTCGTCTTCGTTTGCAAGCTCAGCCATTGTGAGAACATCATCAAAGTTTTCCGCAAGCTTTTCATACTGAGAAACCTTTGCTTTGAGCGCTCCCATTTTCTGTAAAATTTTCTGTGAATTTTCGCTGTCGTTCCAGAAATCAGGCTGTGCGGATTCTTCTTCAAGTTTTGCAATTTCGGTGCGCAGACCATCAAGGTCAAGTGCGGCTGCAAGTTCTTTCAACTGGGGTTTGAGTCCCTCGAATTCAAGTATAAGTTCTTCATACTGGAGCATAAAAATGTTTCCTTTCAGTTGTTTATTATATTATTTTATGGTATAATAGCAATATTAAGCATATTATACTACAAATATCCATATTTGTAAAGATTATTTTAACATATTTTTATGTTTTTTCGGTTTAAATTCTTATAAATTACTTGACAAAGCCTTGTTTATATGATATAATACTTAATCGGTAAGTGTCTGTGGGTTGCTCCCCACAGCGGTATTTTTAAAGTTTAAGGCGGTGACAGCATGAAAAAGGATATCCATCCCAACTATGAAGCAACAACAATCAGATGTGCTTGCGGTGAAGTTATTGAAACTCGTTCCACAAAGAAGGACATCAAGGTTGAAATCTGCTCTAAGTGCCACCCCTTCTTCACAGGTAAGCAGAAGCTTGTTGACACCGGCGGACGTGTAGACCGTTTCAAGAAGAAGTACAATCTTGGCAAGTAAGCAATTTACCCTCCGTTTTAACGGAGGGTTTTGTTGTTCATTAAGGTTGATTTTTTCACAATTATGTTATATAATAGTTATACTGACGCATAAATAGAAATGAGGAGCGATAATGAATATAACACATCTTAGATATGCTGTCGAGGTTGAAAAGGCAAAATCAATAAATAAGGCTGCTGAAAATCTTTATATGGGTCAGCCTAATCTGAGCCGTGCCATAAAGGAGTTGGAGGAAGACCTCGGTATAACTGTTTTTAACCGCAGTTCCCGTGGAATGACAATAACACCTGAGGGTGAGGAATTCCTGAGTCATGCTCACAGAATCCTTGAGCAGGTGAATGAGGTTGAAGCGATCTATAAATCAAAAAAACATGACAGGCAGAAATTCACTATATCCGTCCCTCGTGCAAGTTATATATCCTGTGCGTTTTCGGATTTCTCAAAATGTATTGACACTTCAAAACCTGCTGATATCTATTACAAGGAAACGAATTCCTCACGAGCGATTACAAATATGCTCCAGAATGACTATAAGCTTGCAATTCTCCGTTATCAGGATACCTTTGATGAATATTTCAGCAATCTTATGGAAGAAAAAGACCTTGACAGCAGGCTTATTACCGAGTTCTCATACCGTCTCATGGTAAACAGGAACAGCCCTCTTGCAGCAATGGAGAAGATAACACCTGAGGCTCTCAGCGATTATATTGAAATTGCCCACGCAGACCCTTATGTTCCGTCTCTGCCTTACATTGACGTTATGAAAAAGGAGTTTGTTGATTATACCGACAAGCGAATCTATCTTTTTGAACGTGCAAGTCAGTTTGAACTTATGTCGGCTAACGAGAGAACTTTCATGTGGGTCTCTCCTATACAGAAAAGTATTCTTGAGCGATATAACCTTATTGAAATCGAATGTGATTTTCATAACAGAAAATACAAGGATGTACTTGTATACCGTAAAGGATATGTTTTCACCGAGCTTGATAATCTGTTCATAGAAAAGCTCGAAGAAGCACAAAAGGAAATTGTCAGATAAGAAAAGCCGTTTATTGCGCAAAGCAATAAACGGCTTGCTATATTAAATGAAACTGCATATAAACAGCAGTACAACAAGAAAAACAAAGTTGAACAGCGAGAACATTCCTATGTAATATCCGGTTTTTTCAGGATTTCTGCTTGTATATTCACGGAATGTGATAAGACTTGCAAGAGAGGCAATCAGAGTGCCTGTACCGCCGATGTTGACTCCGTGGAGAAGAGCGGCGTAGTTATCGGTAAACTGCGATAATAACACTGCACTGGGTACATTGCTTATAACCTGACAGGAAAGAGCGCTGAAAATAAGCGTATTCTTTTCAAGCAAGGCGGATAATATATCTCTGATAAAATCAATTCTGGACATATTTCCTGCAAAGACAAACATACAGGCAAATGTTCCCAGCAATGAATAATCAACTTTTAGAAGAGCCTTTCTGTCCGTTATAAGAATGCCTGCCAGAATTATAATAAGACCTATCCAGTAGGGGATAACACGGAAAACGATAATAATTGAAAGTGCAAACAGTATAATATAGAATGAAGCACGCAGTTTTGGAATTCGTTCATCATTCTCATTTTTAAGAACGATTCTTTCTTTGCTTATAAACAGACAGCAAATCAGAATCATTGCCGTTGACGCTGCAAAAGGGATAAACATTATTTCTACAAATTCATGAGTTGGAATGTTGAATTCCGTGTAAAGATAAAGGTTCTGTGGATTCCCGAAAGGTGTAAGCATACCGCCGAGATTTGCAGCTATATTCTGCAGTATAAAGGTATATGCCATCCATTCTTCTTTTTTTACAGCTTCCAGAACATAGTATCCTAGAGGCAGGAAGGTGAGCAGTGCCATATCGTTGGCAATAAGCATCGAACCGAAGAATGTTATGAATATAAGAGTTGTTACAGCGGTTCTGAGTGTTCCGGATTTTCTTACGATACTGCGGGCAAGGATTGTAAAGAATCTGATGTTTTTCAGTGCGCAGACTACTGCAAGCGTGCAGAAAAGACAGGTAAGCGTTTTGAAATCAAAATAACCGATGTATTCGCTGTCAGGTGGTATAATAAAGCAGGTTATAAGTGCAAGTACGGCAGTTATGCAGAATACAGCATTGTGTTTTATGAAAGCTGTCGTGTATTTAAGTGGTTTTTTCGTTATATCAGGCATATTTTTACTTCCTTATTTTAATAGCAATGGAATTATATCACAGGCTTTTAATCTCTGCAATAGGCGGTAATGCTGAAAAAAGCTGTTTAAAACCTGTTTTTTTGATTTATTTTGCACTTAGTTGAAAAAAGTTTGAAAAAAGCCTTGACAAATGATTATTTTATGTTATAATAATAATTGCTGTAAACAAAAAAAGGTTTACACCTATTAAGGAGGTAACGGAATGGCAAAGGATTTACATTTCACGTTGCTTCTTGATGTATACGGTCCGCTGCTTACTGAAAAACAGCGTGAAACTCTTGATTTCTATTACAATGAAGATTTGTCGTTAGGTGAAATTTCCGAAGAAACGGGAATTACCAGACAGGGTGTAATGAACTGCATTAAGAAATGCGAGCAGAGGTTACTGGAACTTGAAGAATCGTTGGGACTTGTGGAAAGATTCACACAGCTCAAGGCAGATACCGAAAAGCTCGAAGCGGTTGTTTCAGCTATTGATACAGATAGGAAATCGGAAATAATTACTATAATTGATGATATAAAACGCAAGTTATAAAAGAGGAGGAGCGTTATGGCATTTGAGGGACTTTCCGAAAAGCTCGGAAAAGTATTCAAAACCCTTAAGGGTTACGGTAAGCTCAATGAAAAAACCGTAAATGAAGCAATGCGTGAAGTAAAAATGGCGCTTCTCGAGGCTGACGTAAGCTATAAGGTTGTAAAGGACTTTGTAAAAAAGGTAACTGAGCGTGCAGTTGGTAGCGAGGTAATGGAAAGCCTTACTCCTGCACAGCAGGTAATTGATATAGTACATGATGAGCTCTGCAAGCTTATGGGCGAGACGAATGCCCGTATCAATTTCCCTTCAAAGCCGCCCTGCGTTATTATGATGTGCGGTTTACAGGGTGCAGGTAAAACCACTCACGCAGCAAAGCTTGCCAAGTACCTGAAAGGGCAGAACAGACGCCCTATGATCGCAGCCTGCGATATTTACAGACCTGCGGCTATTGACCAGTTGAAGGTTGTCGGTGAAAAGGCAGGGGCAAGAGTCTTTGAAATGGGACAGGAAAATCCTGTTAAAATCGCAAAAGAAAGTATTAAGTTTGCCAAGGACAATGGTTATGACGTTGTAATCCTTGATACAGCGGGCCGACTCCATATTGACGATCAGCTCATGGATGAGCTTAAGAATATAAACGCCGAGGTTCACCCCGATGAAATCCTGCTCACTGTTGACTCTATGACAGGTCAGGATGCGGTAAATGTTGCGAAGAGCTTCAACGAAGCACTTGAAATTACAGGTGTTGTTCTTACAAAGCTTGACGGTGATACAAGAGGCGGTGCGGCTTTATCCGTACTTGCTGTAACGGGAAAGCCTGTAAAATTTGCAGGCGTCGGAGAAAAAATTGATGACCTTGAACAGTTCCATCCCGACAGAATGGCAAAGCGTATTCTTGGTATGGGTGACGTTCTTTCGCTTATTGAAAAGGCGAAGGACACCTTTGATGAGAAGGAAGCAGAAAAGCTTGCAAAGAAAATGCAGGCAAATAAATTTGATATGAACGACCTTCTCGTTCAGTTTGAGCAGATTGAAAAAATGGGCAGCATAAGCTCAATTATCAATATGATTCCCGGTATGAGTGGAAAAATCAAGGAAGAGGACATTGACGAAAAGAAGATGCCCCGTACAAAGGCTATTATCCAGTCCATGACCAAGCGTGAGCGCGAAAAACCGTCTATTATTGACGCCAAGCGCAAGCGTAGAATTGCGGCAGGCTCGGGTACAAAGGTCGAGGATGTCAATGTTCTGCTGAAGCAGTTTGATGCTATGCAGAAGATGATGAAGCAGATGGGCGGCGGAAAGAAAGGCATTCCGAAGCATATGCTTAAAAAACTCGGCAATATGGGCGGCATGAACGGCTTCCCGATGTAATCAGACTTCAGAGCAACCTTGCTTTGATATATAAATCTATGAAAGGAGAAAACTAAAATGGCAGTAAAAATCAGACTCAGAAGAATGGGCGCTAAGAAGGCTCCTTTCTACCGTGTAGTTGTTGCTGATTCCCGTTATCCCAGAGACGGTCGTTTCATCGAAGAAATCGGTTACTATGATCCTACTAAGGAACCCAACGTAGTAAAGATTGACGCTGAAAAGGCTCAGCAGTGGATCAAGAACGGCGCACAGCCCACAGATACAGTTAAGAAGCTTTTAAAGAACAACGGTATCGGTTAATCGGAGGCACATATGAAGGAATTGTTATACGCAATGGTAGGCGAGCTTGTCGAGGATGAATCGGCAATCGAAATTACCGTTGATGAGCCCAAGGAAGACGGAACTATTGTGTATCATTTACATGTTGCTCCCAATGATATGGGCCGTGTTATCGGCAAGCAGGGCAGAATTGCCAAGGCAATCCGCACAATTATGCGTGCCGGCGCTGTAAGACACAGCGAAAAGGTTATGGTCGAAATCGACTAAACAGAATGAGAACCGTTCTGCTTTTGTAGAACGGTTTTTTACTTTAAAATTACAAGCTTCGTTCAATGAAAGGAATATTATAATGAAGAAGTTTATCAGAAATATATCAGCGCTTTCAATATGTGCGGCTATGCTTTTATCGGGTTGTGCAGAGGCTAAAGCACCAACGGAGATTACTTTTATTGATGTTGATTCCGATTTTGAAGGTAATTGCGGTGATGTTTCAATTGAATCAGGTGACACTTATGCTGTAATAACTGTTGCTGATTTTGGTGACATCAAAATTAAGCTTTTTCCTGAAGCGGCTCCTTATGCAGTTGATAACTTTATCAAATTAGCCGAAAATGGATATTATGAAGGGAAAAACGTTCATAGAATTATAAGCGATTTTATGATTCAGGGTGGTTCTTTGAATGGTGATGGTACAGGTGGTTTTTCTGCTGAGGGCGGTGAATTTGAGCGAGAAATTAATTCGTCTATGCGTCATTTCTACGGAGCTTTATGTTATGCAAATGCAGCTGGTAAAAACACGTGTCAATTCTATATCGTTAATAGCAAAACCTCGCAAGCTGTCAGCCCTGAATATTATACAGAAAATGCCGAGGTATACTCGATGCAGGCAGAAGCGTACAGAGGTATGATTGCTGATATGGATAAAGAATCGGATTACTATGTTTATTTTAATTCAGTGGCTAAAAATTACGATGATATGGCTTCTGGTTTTAGTTTTATGTCAAATACTACAAATGAACAGGTAATTGAAAAATACGCTGAGGTTGGCGGCGTACCTTTCCTTGATGGCGGGTATGTGGTATTCGGACAGACTGTTGAAGGCTTTGATGTAATTGATAAAATTTCCGCTGTTGATGTTGAAGCGAACAGCGCAGGTGAAGAAAGTTCTCCTGTTAAAGAAATAACTATTGAAAAGGTAGTAATCAGAATTGCTGAATAAATCGCAAAAACTCTGTATCGTGTAACAACGATACAGAGTTTTTTGTGTAAAATTTCAAAAAACCCTTGAAAAATAATACCTTTTATAGTATAATATTAATGTGTATTGTACAAAAAATAATATAAATTGTTTGTTAAAAGTTACGTTGTCTTTTTGGGAAAAATTATAAAATACAGGTGATTATTTGAAAAAAATTATTTTATTGATGTTAATAGGCTGCATTTTTGCATGTGGCTGTGAAATACGTATGGAAACAGGCACAACTGACGAAGAAAGTGTTCCTGTAATTGTTACAACTGAGGATACAGGTGTTGCAGACCCTGAGCCCCAGCCTTATCCCGTTACAGTGAACGATACAGTTATTGAAAAACAGCCTGAACGTGCTGTAAGTCTTTCGCCTTCCCTTACTGAAATTATTTTTGAAATGGGTTATGGAGATAAAATGGTTGGAAGGGGAAGCTACTGTGATTATCCTGAGGATGTATTGCAGCTTACCGATGTAGGTCGTCCTTCCAGACCCGATATTGACGGGATAATTGCACTTTCACCAGACGTTCTTTTTACCGCTACTGCGATTCCTACAAAAGATTTATACAAGCTTGAAGAAAATGGCATTAAAACGGTTTATATACCATATCCTGAAAATATGGTTCAGTTTGAAAATATCTATAATGCAATCGGTCTTATTTTCGATGGTAAATTTGACGGCGAAGCGGCAGGAGAAAAGGCTTTTGAAAATATTTCAGGGGTGGTTTCATCTTCTGAAGTCGCACTTGGTGATTTCGTGTATATAACAGAAGGGCTTACTGTTGCAACAGGTGATACATTTGAAAGCTCTCTACTGTCTTCATTCGGTACAAATATCGGCGAAAACGGAACTGACTACGGTTATCCCAAGGAATATCTTGTGGAATTTCAGCCTGATATTATTCTTCTGAATGATAATTATACAATTGACGATTTGCTTGCCGATGATGTTTACAGTCAGCTTACAGCTGTTGCCGACGGCAGGGTGTATACAATAAGCAATACTTATTTTGAACGTCCTTCTGCACGTATTGCAGAACTTATTGATTCGCTGAATGACATTGAATAAAAACCGGAAGGTGATATAAATGAAACTTCGCACAGTGAAATTACCGCATTTAAAAAATTCGGCTGAAATACAGTCGACGAAAATAAAACTGCCTGAAAAGGTTGTCATCAGTATGTCGCAGCACGGCGGTGTGCCATGCACTCCTCACGTAAATGTAGGTGACTTTGTAAAAACAGGCCAGCTTATAGGTTCGAGTGACGCTGTTATTTCTGCACCTGTTCATTCCAGTGTTACAGGCAGAGTTAGCGCAGTAACAGAGGTGCTTAATGTTTTTGGAAAGCGTAATAAAGCCATTGTTATAGACACAGAACTGAGGCAGACTCTTCACGAAGATATAAAGCCGCCTGTAATTGACACAAAAGAAGATTTTATCAACGCTGTAAAGAACAGCGGCTCAGTAGGTCTCGGCGGTGCCGGATTTCCTACATATGTAAAATTCAATTATCCCGAGGATTCCGGCGTTGACACACTCGTTGTAAACGGCGCTGAATGTGAGCCTTATATAACTTCTGACTATCGGGCTTTTATGGAGGAAGGCGAAAAGATTGCTGCTGGAATCCGTATAATTCTTGAAAAGCTTGGGCTTAAGCGTGCTGTAATCGGGATTGAGACAAATAAGCCTCAGGCAATCAGAAAAATGCAGGGGCTTACAGAAAAGGATGATAATATTACAGTTGTTCCCCTGAGGTCCCGTTATCCTCAGGGTGCGGAAAAAGTGCTTATATATAATACTACAGGCAGGGTAGTGGAAGCGGGAAAACTTCCGATGTCCGCAGGCTGTGTCGTTATCAATTGTTCAACAGTAGCATTCTTATATGATTATATCCGAACGGGTATACCGCTTATCAGCCGCAGAATCACAGTTGACGGTCCCGTTGTGAACAAGCCGACAAACTTTATTGTTCCTGTAGGTATAATGGTTAAGGATGTGCTTGCTGCAGCTAATGTCAGAAAGCAGCCTGACAGAGTTCTTCTCGGCGGTCCAATGATGGGTACTTGCGTTTATGATGCAGATACTCCTCTCTCAAAGACAAATAATGCAGTGCTTTTCTTTGCCGATACAGCGCCTGCCGTGTCCACAGCCTGCATACGCTGCGGACGGTGTGTCAGGGCATGTGCAATGGGTCTTATGCCAACCGAGCTTGAACACGCATATGACGCACGTGATGCTGCGCTTCTTGATAAGCTCAATCTTAATCTTTGCATGAATTGCGGTGCGTGTACTTTTGTATGTCCGGCCAAACGCAATATTTCCGAAAAAAATCAACTGGCTAAGCTTTTTCTGCGTCAGAGCAAAGAGGCAAAGCCGAAAGGATAATAGGATGAATAATTTTCTTATTGAACCCTCGCCGCATATAAAAGGAGCAATGACAACGCAGAAAATAATGCTTCATGTAATAATTGCACTTATGCCGGCGGTTATTGCTGGTACGGTCCTTTTCGGACTCAGAGCGTTGCTTCTGGTTGTTCTTTGCGCAACCTTCTGTGTGCTTTCCGAATATATTTTTAATCTTATTACAAAGCGTAAGCAGACTGTTTCTGATCTTTCTGCGGTTGTTACAGGCATACTTCTGGGGCTGAACCTCCCTGTGACTTTTCCTGTATACATGGCGGCAATAGGTTCAGTTGCTGCAATTGTCGTTGTTAAGCAGTTCTTCGGTGGTATCG
>CAZGRB010000057.1:0-2644 GCA_964527695.1 uncultured Ruminiclostridium sp. | reverse complement strand
GCAACACCCCTTGCTATGGACAGCGGACTGCCTTCATATCTTGATATGTTTCTGGGTATTCGTGCAGGCTGTATCGGTGAAACCTGTATTGCCGCAATTCTTCTTGGCGGTATTTATCTCATCGCCTTGAGAATAATCAATCCTGTAACCCCTGTCGCCTTTGTAGGTACAGTTGCACTCTGTACTGCGCTCAGCGGCGGTGATATCCTTATGGAAATCATGTCGGGCGGTCTTATGCTCGGAGCATTCTTTATGGCTACCGATTACGCAACAACTCCGCTCACAACAAAGGGTAAGCTTGTTTTTGCCATAGGATGCGGACTTATTACTTTTGTAATCCGTGAATTCGGCACATATCCCGAGGGTGTTTCCTATGCAATTCTTATTATGAACATTCTCACTCCTCAGATTGATAAGTTTACAATGAATAAGCCTTTCGGTGTGATGAAGGGAGCAAAACAGAAATGATGAAATATATTAAGCCTGTTCTTGTTCTTTCCCTTATTACAACCATTGTTTCGGCTCTTCTTATTGTAACATATAATCTTACCTATGTAGATACTTCGGGGATAATTACCGATGAACTCAGGGAGAAGTGTGTTCAGCTCATGGGTGAAGGGGAATATTCTATTGTTACCGATTGGCAGGCGGAGGGATATGCAATAGAAAAAACCGAAAATATTGAAAAGCTTATAAGGAAATCCGATGGCACTGTTGCTTTTGAGATCGTCACAAGCGGTTATAACAAGAATGGTATTGATTTGCTTGTTGCTATGAATAATGACGGTACCGTAAATGGAGTTACCATAGTTTCAATTTCTGAAACACCTGGTCTCGGTACAAAAGTAGATGATGATACTTTTCTGAGTAAATTTGAAAATCTCGGGGAAAGTGTCACAATTGTAAAGAACAATCCTGCGAATGAATATGAAATTGAAGCTGCAGCAGGCGCAACCTATTCATCAAAAGGTGTTGCTTCTGCAATCAATATTGCAATATCTACATACAAGGAAATGGGGGCGGTAAAATGAGTTATATGAAAGAATTTACCAAGGGCCTTATAAAGGAAAACCCCAATCTTGTAATGCTTCTTGGTATGTGTCCTACTCTTGCTGTTACCGTTATGGCGGAAAACGGACTTGGTATGGGTCTTGCAACAACATTCGTACTTGTATGTTCAAACCTTGTTATTTCTCTTCTTAAAAAAATTATTCCCGATACTGTAAGACTGCCTTGCTTTATCGTAATTATTGCAGGTTTTGTAACTCTGGTAAGTCTGCTGCTTGATGCTTTTCTGCCTGAACTGGCGGAGGAACTGGGCGTTTTTCTGAGTCTCATTACCGTAAATTGTATAATTCTCGGCAGAGCAGAGATGTTTGCCTGTAAGAACAAAGTGATACCGTCAGTTCTTGACGGTCTTGGCATGGGGCTTGGCTTTACAGCCTCTCTGTTTATTGTCGGTTCAATTCGTGAAATTCTCGGAACAGGCAAGTGGATGGGGATAGATATCGCCCCTGATTTTCTTGAGCCTATGACGTTGTTCATTCTTCCTGCAGGCGGATTCTTCACACTTGGCTGTGTAATCGCAATTGTAGGTAAGCTTACAGGAAAGAAACCTAAAAAGATATCCTGTGAAGGCTGCCCTGGTAGGGCAACGTGCGAATTTTCCGCAAAGGAGGAATCAGCAGATGGAGCTTGCTAAGAACCTTATGATGATACTCCTTACGGGTATTCTGGCAGAAAACTTTATTTTAAGCAAATTCTACGGAATCTGTCCGTTTCTTGGTGTTTCAAAGACAACATCAGGCGCAGTAGGTATGGGCTTTGCTGTTACATTTGTAATGGTCGGGGCAAGTGCAGTAACATATCCTATTTATCATGCAGTCCTTGTTCCGCTGAATATTACTTATCTAAATACAATTTGTTTCATACTTGTTATTGCAACCTTTGTCCAGATTGTTGAAATGGTTCTAAAGAAATACATTCCTCCGCTTTATAAGTCTCTCGGTGTATATTTACCGCTTATAACAACAAACTGTGCGGTTCTGGGTGTTACAATTATCAATGTTGACAACCAATATGGATTCCTTGAATCAATAACAAATGCGTTCGCAGGCGGAATCGGATTTCTTCTTGTAATGGTTATTTTTTCAGGTGTGCGTGGACGAATTGAAAAGTGCAACGTTCCCAAGGCGCTTGAGGGGACTCCGATAACGCTGATTGCCGCATCAATAACCTCATTGTCATTTGTTGGTTTCGGTGGTCTTGCAGATGGAATTTTCGGAGCATGATTTTACTGAAAGATGAGTCCGGTATAAATGTTTGTAATTAATTCCTCAGATGAAAGGAACTGATAAAAATGGAGCAATACGTACTTCCCATTTTATTTTTTGTTCTAATAGGTGCAGTTGCAGGTATACTTCTTGCGGTAGCCTCAAAGCTGCTTTTTGTAAAAACGGATGAAACAGTTGAAAAGATAAACGGTGCTCTCCCCGGAGCAAATTGCGGCGGCTGCGGATATTCGGGCTGCGAAGGGTATGCCAAGGCGGTTGCGGAGGGTAGTGCTCCTGCAAATCTCTGTAAGCCTGGCGGGCCTGAGGCTGCAATTGAAATAAGCCGTATCATTGGTGTTGAGACAGTTGTT
>CAZGRB010000056.1:0-12130 GCA_964527695.1 uncultured Ruminiclostridium sp. | reverse complement strand
CATCCGCTTTGCAGGTTTTCGTTTTAGCCAAAGCTTATGCAAAACTTGTTGCAATTTGTATAAATATATGGTATAATAAGGTTTCGGAATATTTACGCAAACAGATATCTATAAACAGAAAGGACAGTATTTTGGTAAGCTTAAACGATTTCAAAAATGAATATATCGGCCTTAATGAAACCAAGGTCAATGAAAATATAAAGCTGTACGGCTACAACAGCGAAACAAAATTCACAGAAAAGGAAAAGGGCTTTTCCGTTTTCAGAACGGTTTTCAGCCTGAAATTTTTGCTTCTTGCCGCTTCGGCAGTTCTAAGCTTCCTTTACGGCGAAATTATAGCAGGCATAATCCTTGCGATTTTATCAGCCGCATATGTAATCATCGAAACTGTCAAGGGCAAAAAATGCGACGAGGAATATTTCAGAATCAGACAGCAGTCAAAGGTTTTCTGCAGTGTTGTACGTGACGGAAAAATATGTCAGATTCACCGTGAATATCTCGTACCTGACGATATTATCATACTAGAGGATGGCGAAAACGTCCCCGCAGACGCTCATCTGCTGGAAATCTATGACCTTACCGTTGATGAAAGCGTATTCACGGGAAGCCGTAAGCCTATACAGAAAATCACAGGCGCAGACAGCCTCAGCGAGGAGCTGAAAAGAAGCTGCATCTATAAAGGTACAAAGATTGTAAGCGGAAGACTTGCCGCACGAATCACCGCAACAGGCGTTGACACAAAGCTTTTCAAAACCTACGGTACCGCCGAGGAAACAGATGTATACTTTACCTCTGCGGAAAAGACTGTCCGTCGTGTAAGCCGTGTGCTTAACATTGCCGCAGCGGTTATTCTCGCCTTTTCGGCATTGTTCCGCTTTACCGCTATTGATATAAATGCAGAAAATCCTCTGCTCAATACTATCTACAACACCTTCTATCCCGCAATCGCCTTTGCACTCTGCTTTATCCCTGCGGAAATCGAGACAACTATCCGTCTCTACTACATAAAGGGCGTAAAGAGACTAAGCGAAAGAAATGCGCAGGTTAAAAATCTTACCGCTATCGAGCATATGAGCGCTGTCAGCTGCATATGTATAGATAAGACGAATGATATTGCCAAGGGGCATATGGAGCTTGCGGACGAGCTTGCCGCAAATGCACAGATGATGACCAATGTTTCGGTGCTTTCCTGCGAGAAGAAGCATACTGCAGACCATATTGACCAGGCTATCATTTTAAACGCTACCTTCAAGGGCACAGATGTGGCGGAGCTTCAGGAAAACGAGCTTATTCAGGAATACCCCTTCGACAGCGCCGTGGGCATTTCGGGTAACCTCTGGAATATCAACGGCTCAAAGCTTCTCTGCGTAAAGGGCTCGCCCGATGTAATGCTTCCCCTCTGCGATGTTCCCACAGACCTGCTCTATACCGTGCAGAACAAGCAGATTTCCTATGAAAAGCAGGGATATATCGCTCTGGTAGTGGCTTTTGTTCAGCTTTCCGAAGAGGACGAAACACCAAAATCCCTCAGAAATATGCGCTACAAGTTTATCGGACTTATGGCGTTTGATACTCCCACAAAGGACAATATCCCCTACGCTATCCGCAGCTGCACAAAAGCAGGCATAAAAGTAGTAATGACCACAGGCGACAGTCCCGAAACCGCTCTTTCCATTGCCCGTAAAATCGGCATAAGAAACGAGGGCGTTGTTACAGGGGAACAGCTGACTTCGGGCGAAAAAATTGACCTTTCCGATGTGGGAATCTTCGCAAAGGTAACTCCTGCACAGAAAATGGATATTATAAAGAGACTTCAGGACTCGGGCGAAATCGTTGTTGCGTTCGGCGGCGAAAATATAGACAGCAACATTCTCGAACAGGCGGATATCGGTATCACAACCGCTGAAAGCTCAGGTGCCGCAAGCGAAGCCTGCGAGGTTACAACCTCCTCGGGCGATTTTGAACACGTTGTGGATATTTTAAAGATTGCACGTCAGGTTTACGGAAATGTAAAGCGCTGTATTTCCCTTAACATTACTGCTCTTGCTACACTTGCCGTATTTGCCTGCCTTAACCTCCTGCTTGATACTCCGCAGGTTATCACACCTGTTATCTGTGGAATTATCGGAATACTTATCGTCCCTGCAGTTTCCCTTATGTTCCTGGACAACAGCAGTGATTTGAAAGCCGACATCAGCTCCTCCCGCTTTATCGGCAAAGGCAGAATCAGAAAAACCTTCTTTATCCGTCCCTTTGTTCAGGCGCTGGGTCTTATTCTTGCGGAGGTTGTGTTCTATCTTATCTCCTCGGGCTACGGTGTAAACAGCGAGGAAACCGTTTTACAGCTCACTCCGCAGTCTGCAAGCAACTTCCTGCTGATTTTCGTATTCGGAATTATCATTGCCGGCTGGGTGAACCTCTCCGAAAAGAGCATTACCGACGCATTCAGGGCAGGACAGTCCTTTGCAGGGCTGATTTCGGGGCTTACAGTGCTTTTCGCACTGCTTCTGGTGTTTGTTCCTGTTGTAAATACAGCTCTCGGACTTGAATCTGTAAATATAATGATGCCTGTTCTGGCACTTATCATAACGCTTGTATCACAGCTTCCCTCGGAAATTGCAAAGCATACAAGAAAGTAAAACAAAAGGGAGAGAAATAAATGCAGAATCTTTTAGCAGTCCTTTACGGACTTGTTTTCGGAATTGCCAACGTTATCCCGGGAGTCAGCGGAGGTACAATGCTGGTAGTTTTCGGCTGTTACGACAAGGTGTGCGGTGCGCTGAGCCTTGATTTCAAGGAAATCAAAAAGAACCTCAAGTTCCTCATTTTCTTCGGAATCGGTGCAGTTATCGGTATTCTCGGCTTTGCCTATGTTATAACGTGGCTTTTCGGCAACTTTCCCACTCAGACAAATATGTTCTTCATGGGTCTCATAATCGGCAGTGTTCCGCTGATTTTACGCAACGCCACCGTCAAGGACAAGTTCAGACCCGTCTGCATTGTGCCGTTTATAATCGGTCTTGCGGCGGTTGTGGGACTTGCAATTGCGGAAAACGGCTCATCTGACCCTTACTCTTTCAAGACAGCCGTTGACGGTGATGTGACATCAATCACAATTTATAATGACAGCGGAAGAACAGTAGATAGCTGGGAGATAGAACTCACCAACGAAAACGCAGTGCTTGACGGCAAAACCTCGGAAGCTGAAATGTTTTATAACGCTTCAACAATCGAGAAAATCCAGTCAATTTTAGGTTTTCAGATGGAACCGACTCTACCAAACGCCTTTAAAAACACTTCCGAAACGGTTATCGAACCAAACAGCAACTACACCTTTACCTATGAAGGCGCTCTGACACCTGAAGATTTACAGCTCTCCGTAAGCTACAAAATGGACGTTCCTTTCTTCCTTACAATGATGGCGGCGCTGTTTATTGCCGCTATTGCAATGATTATCCCGGGCGTTTCAGGCTCGTTCGTAATGCTTACCCTCGGCGTTTACACTACCGTTATTGGTGCGGTAAAGGACCTTGATTTCTCTATCATTATCCCCTGTGCTATCGGCGCAATCATCGGTCTTGTAGTAGGCGCAAGGCTTATTACATGGCTTATGAAAAAGTACAGCCTTATGACCTACAGTGCAATTTTAGGCCTTGTGGCAGGCTCGATTTACGTTATCCTCCCCGCAGGCTTCGGACTTAACCTTGCTACTCTCGCAGGCTTCATCTGCCTTGGTGTAGGTGCATTTATTGCGTATATTGTTGGTAAGAATACCAAGATTGGCGAGTGAGAGGGCAGCGCCCTCGGGCAGTTCCTGCCTTTTGAAAAGTCCTGCTTTGCCGAAACAGGTAAAACGGCAGGGTATACAGGACTGCTGTATCACATCCACTGAAGCGAGCCGCCTCAGACACCTCATCCGTCACAGCAAAGCCGTGACACCTTCTCCTCCAGGAGAAGGCAATAATAAAAGCAAACAGCGGAAGCCGCATAAATGCGGTTTCCGCTGTTTTTGGTGAATATGTTTAAGGTCAGAATCTGTCGTAGTAGTCTATATTAACCAGCCATGTCTGTTCAACCATTCTGTCGTTCTCATAAGGCTTGATTTCCATATACCGTGCGTTGTTCTTCAGGGCTTCAAGCTGAGCGTCGGTAAACATAACGTAGAATCTTCCGTCTGTGCCCAGAGTTACAATAGGCTCATCGTTATCCCTACGATAAAGGGTAACGGAATTCAGAATGAATCTGCTGCCGTTGTTACTGGTGCCAATCACTCTGTCCTTGCTCATATCGAGCATCAGCTCTACCGACTGAGAAGCACCTGCGGAATAGATTTCTACCTCCAGAGCGTTATAGCCGTCCTTTGACTGCTCCTCGTTTATTACCAGCAGGTCTTCAACAGCCGCCTTATAAAGTGTTTTTGTGTATTCAAAATCGTGGATAAGCTTCAGGTGATCAACTGCATTGTTATGGGGATACCACATATTCAGCTCTTCTCTGAGATTATCGCCGTACTTCTGAACGTCTGCTTCCACATTTTCGCTTAACATAAAGGTGTACTTTACCTTGCCGTTATCGAATGCAACCATATTATCCGTTACGGCATAGCCGTCAAAATACTGAGTGTCAAACTTTCCGTCAAGACCGTCGGTCATTGTGAAAATGCTGTAAACGCCGTTGCAGTACTCTATGGAATAAACCCTCTCGTCATATTCATCGGTTGTGGTAATATCTGTGTACTGAACGCCTGCGTACTGTGCGCCGTTTTCGATTTTTTCAAGGAAAAGGTTCATTCTGTACTTGCCGTAACATTCTCCGTTATAGATAATGTTTACTATGTCAGGCATTCTTGTGTCCTCGCTTACGGTGAGGTCATCAAAATACATCTGCTTGCGGACTTCCTTGTCAAAGCCTGTTATGCCGTAGGTGTCGTAGGTTGTGATAATACCCACGTTATCCAGCATTCCTGAGTTGTAAAAATTATCCAGTACAACAGCCGCCGCACCTTCCATATCGCCTGTTCTCAGCTCTGCAAAGACGTTGCTGCCAAGACCCGAATAGGTGGTGATGCTCTGTCCGTACTTGTGCTTATAGACACGGTAAAGGACGTTATCCGCATATCCTTCACTGTAATTCAATTTATCCGCGGTGTAATTGTAATAAGAATAGCGGTTTGCACCCTCAAGGGTATCAGCAATTATAAACTCGAAGCTTTCGTAATTTCTGTACTTTCTGAATGCCTCGCAGAGATATTCCGTGCCTAAAAGACCGTCCTCTGTTACAACCGCCACTCCGCAGGCAAGCATTTCTTCGACTGTTGTATGCTCGTCAAGGGAAACCTTACCGTCGGGAGTGTTTGCCTTTACGGTGTATTTCGGGTTGGAGAGAGGAGTTGCCGCAAGAATCTCATCAGTAGCGGTGATTCTGCCGTCCTGCTCCTCTGTTTCCAAAATCACGGGATTTGTTTCGGTGATTTCTTCGGAAATTGTTGTTTCCTCCGCTTCCTGTCTGTTTATATCCTTGAAGAGACTGCGGACTGCGCCTGCGCCGAAGAATGCGCCTACCAGCACCGCCGCAGAAAGTCCGAATGCACCGATATTCTTTAAAAGCTGACCTTTAGGCTTTTCAATTTCACGCTTTGCCCTTGAAAGGGTTATTTCGGTAACCGCCCTGTCAGGGTATTTGCCGTTCATTTCAGATCTGTATTTTTCCAGGTTCATAAATACCGTCCTTTCGCTCCTGCTCAATATTTGTTTTAAGCATTTTTCTTGCCCTCGATAATCGTGATTTTACCGTGTTCTCGTTTATTTTCAGAATTGAAGCGATTTCCTTTATCTGATATTCCTCAAAATAGAAAAGATGAATGACCACACGGTATTTTTCGGGGAGCTTCATTACCGCTTCGTAGATTTCGCCGCCGCTGTCGGGCAGGTAGTACACCTTTTCCTCTGCGGATTCGCCAAAACGGCAGTATGTACGGAATATCACCTTGCTGCAGTTCAGGGTGACCCGTATAAGCCACGCTTTTTCGTGGTTCTCGTCGTTGAAGCGGTTTCCTTTTTTCAGATATTTTGCAAGCTGCAGGAATACATCTCCGAAAATGTCGTTTGCATTTTCCTGCCTGCCGCCGCATTTCGCCAGCGCTAAGCGATATACGGTAAGATAATGCCTGCGGTATATTTTTTCAAGCATTTCCTTTGTATCTGTCATTGTTCACTCACTCCTTTCATCTTTAAATGATTCAAGAAAGCCGAAAGGTTGCATTTCTGCAAAAAATTCCACTGCATTTTTTGCAGTGGAATTTTTGATTATTCTATTGCTGCTTCGGGTTCTTCCGAAGGTTCCTGAGCTTCGGGAGCGGTTTCTGCGGTAGCTTCTTCAAGGCTGAAATATCCCTTTGCCTTGCCTGTTTCGGGGTCTATGGTAATAATTCTGCTGTCTGTCACCACATAAAGCGTATTATCCCTGAAGGTAAGGAAACGGTAATCCGACTGGATATCGAAAAGAAGCAGGTCGGTGGTTTCATTAAGATTTGCACCGTCGTCCTTGAAACAGAGAATGCGCTCGATTTCAGAAATTCCGTCAAAATAAACGGTAGAAACCGCTATATAACCGCTTTCGTCGGTTGCAATACGCAGATTTGAGCTTTCTGCGTCAGCGGAAAGATACCTGAGATACTGGGTATCTGTCTGTTCGTCAACTGTTATAATGGTATATCTCTTTTCCTTTAGTCCGCCGTCATAGCCGTAAACCGAGAGTCTCAGTCCTGTGCGGTTTTCGCTTTCATCGGTTTCAACCGTAAGTCCCAGCAGTTCATCACCGTAAGCTCTGAGCTTGTCACTGTAAACCGCTTCAGGCTTTGCCTCGGCAGGAGTCTGCGGGGCGGAAAGGTCAACGCAGTAGAGCATTGAGCCCTGCTCCAGCTTTGTTATGATATGGACGGAATTGCCTTCAAATGCTGCGCCGCTGAGTGTTTCACCCTCAGCCAATGCAAATCCTGTAATCGTGTCACGGGTTATGACGTTGATTGCATTATCGGCGCTGTCATAGGTTACGGCGGCATTTTCACCAATGAACTGAGTGCCGTAGCATTCTCCTTCATAGGTCTTTTCGCTGTCAAGGGTAAGATTACTTCCTACAAAACGGAAGTTTTCTTCATATGTTTTGTTCTTATCGGAAATAATCACACGGCAGGTATCCGCTCCGAACTCCACAAAGCTCTGTGAGCCGCCGAGAACGGCACTTGCACGTGCGTCATTGCCGCTTAACGTGCCGATTACGGTAAAGCCGTTGCAGCCGATTTCATCGGGAACAATTATATTTTCAAAACCTATGTACTGCTTGTCCTGACCCTCAAGCTGACAGGAGGGGAGATAGGTTTCGCTGACTCCCTTTACTGCCCCTGAGGCGGTGTTAAGTGTTGTGGCAATACGCACAGCTTCAGCGGTAACGTCAGCAGCGATAAAGCTGCCGTCCTGTGTATATGTGACGTCAAGTCCCCCGTTTTCATACCGTTCAATCACTACGCAGTCACGGGAAACAACCGCTTCGTATTCGGCGGTTACCGGATTGCCGTCCTCGTCTGCGGAGGTAACATTATATCTGACGGTTTCCTCGTATCCGCTTTCATACATCATATAGAAATTGTCGCCAACGGCAGCAAAACCCAGGAACTCACCCTTTTCTTCGCTTATTTCAAAGCTGTAAAGCTGGCAGGGAGCTTCGCTGTTCAGAGAATATGTGATAATTTCACCATCGTTCGCTATATATAACAGATTACCTGCTTCACAGAAATCCTTTGTCAGCACTTCCGTGTAAGCTTCTCCGTTGGCTCTGTAATATGCGCTTTCACGGCTTGTCACAGCATTCTGCGTGAGAGTTATCGCCTTGTATATATCGTCGTCCGACTCATAACTTTCAGGAAGCCTTTCAGCTGTCACGGCAGGAGGCTTTTCACCGCCGGGAAGCAGGCTTCCCGTTGCAAGCCAACGTATACCGAAGCTTCCTGCGATAAGCAGTACGGCGCATACTGCGCAGAAAATAAGCTTTCCGTTATTGACGCCTGAGTAATAAACATCATCGTCAACAAAAAACTCCTTGCCCTTGTACTTTTCACGGAAGCTCTGTTCCTTTTCGGGAGCAGGCTCTTTCTGTGAATCGGGTTTCTTTGGGATAACAGGCGCCTTTGCGGTATTGCCCGCCTCTTCCAGCTCTAAATCCTCATCATCTTCGTCGTCAGGCTCTGCGTCCTGCATAGGCATATAGGGCTTTATTTCAGGCTCAGCCTTCTTTACAAAATCAAAGGCAGGCTTTTCCTTTTCAGACTGCTTCCTGTCAAATTCAAAACGGCTCTTTTCGTCCTTTTTAAGTTCCTTCTTTACCTCTTCCTCCTTTATGGGGGCGGTAAAAGAACGTGTATCGGTAGGAATGTCGGAAAGCTTTGCATCCTTTTTGCTCTTTATATCAAAAAGGACATCCGCCTGTTCCTTTTTTGCAATAAGCTCATTGCGCTGTTTTACTGCGGTAAGCACCTTTATGTAATCCGCCGAGGTAAGGGGTGAACCTTCAAGCAGCTCTATAAGTCTTTCCTTTGTAAGATTGGGGTTCTGCTCAATTTCACGGTAAACCTCATTGCTGATTCTGGTGTTTCCCATAAGCTTTAGGAAATCTCTGCCCTTTATCTTCTGTGCGGTAATGACATTTATAAAGGTACGTGCATCAATTTCCTTCGGCTCTGTATCAGTTTTTTCTTCCGACGGGGCAGGCTCGTCTTTTTCTGCCGCTACGGGTACCGCAGGCTTTTCTTCTGCCACGGGTACAGGCTTTTCTTCTGCAGCGGGTTCATTTTCTTCCTCCGCAACGGGTGCAGAAACCTCTTGCGCCGCAGATTCAGCCTTTACATAAGATGAGATTTCAGTTTTTCTCTCCTCAGAAGCCTCTAAAACAGGCTTCTCAGCTTCTTCCTCTGCGAATTTCGCAGGCTCAAAGCGTATGAATTTCGGGTTTTCTGCGGAAATTCGGGAAATGCTTTCCTCCGCCTCCGCTGCTGCGGCAATGCGCTCCATTTCTCCGATTAAGCCGTCGTCATCCGCCTTGTCGATTTCAACTGTAAGGTCGTGAACGGCAGGGGCTTTTGTTATGAGAGAATCGGGAGCCTTTACGCTGCCGAAATATTCAATGATACGGGGCTTGTCCTTTCCGATTTTCTTGTCGGAATCCTTTACCTTCCGCTCTACGGTTTCTTCTTTAAGACCCGTTATAACGGTTATTTCCTTTACGCTGTAGCCAAAGGCAAGATTCAGAGCGTTTACAAGGCGGTCAAGGTCGCCCATTCTGCAGAATATATCCTTTTCAGGAGAACCGTCGCTTTTAACGGTTCTTTCCTCCGCACGGTACTCCTTAAGCTTTGCAACCGAGTGCTTTGTAAGCTCTCGGGAAAGCCACGCACAAAGATGATTCTCGTCATTTATGCGGTCAATACCTCTGAAGCCGTCCTCAAAAGCCAGCTTTACCGCCGCTTCTGCGTCAGCGTCATTGTCAAGCACCAGACGGGCAATGCCATAAAGCTTGTCTGCGGACAGGTTGCACAGCATTCCGTAGGCACGCTTGTCGCCTTTCTTTGCTTTTTCAAGATTTTCCGTAAAAGTCACGTTCTCACCTCGCTTTTTTCAAGACTAAGGCAACACCATAGGCGGAATACCTGCGGTGCTGCCTGATATGTTTTTACTTGTTTGCTTCGGGAACTTCAATAACGCTCTTACCGCCCATGTAAGGTCTTAATACCTCGGGGATTCTGATGCTACCGTCCTCGTTGAGGTTGTTTTCAAGGAATGCGATAAGCATTCTGGGAGGAGCAACTACTGTGTTATTGAGAGTGTGCGCAAGGTACTTCTTGCCGTCCTTGCCGTTTACACGGATTTTGAGGCGGCGTGCCTGTGCGTCGCCTAAGTTGGAGCAGGAGCCTACTTCAAAGTACTTCTGCTGTCTGGGAGACCATGCTTCTACGTCGAAGGACTTTACCTTGAGGTCTGCAAGGTCGCCTGAGCAGCATTCGAGAGTACGTACAGGAATATCCATGGAGCGGAAAAGGTCAACAGTGTTCTGCCAAAGCTTTTCAAACCACATCATGCTGTCCTCGGGCTTACAGATAACAATCATTTCCTGCTTTTCAAACTGGTGGATACGGTAAACACCGCGTTCTTCAATGCCGTGTGCGCCCTTTTCCTTGCGGAAGCAGGGAGAATAGCTTGTAAGAGTATGGGGAAGTGTGTCTTCATTTACAATAGTGTCGATGTACTTACCGATCATGGAGTGCTCGCTTGTACCGATAAGGAACAGGTCTTCACCCTCGATTTTATACATCATGGCTTCCATTTCCGCAAAGCTCATTACGCCTGTTACAACGTTGCTTCTGATCATGAAAGGAGGTACGCAGTATGTGAAGCCTCTTTCAATCATAAAGTCACGTGCGTAGGAGATAACTGCGGAATGGAGTCTTGCAATATCGCCCATAAGGTAGTAGAAGCCATTGCCTGCAACTCTTCTTGCGGCGTCAAGGTCAATGCCGTTCAGCTTCTCCATAATGTCTGTATGATAAGGGATTTCAAAATCGGGAGTGAAAGGCTCGCCGTACTTTGTAACCTCAACGTTTTCGCTGTCGTCCTTGCCTATCGGAACGCTTTCGTCGATAATGTTGGGGATAACCATCATTATCTTGTTTACCTTTTCGGCATATTCGGGTTCAAGCTTTTCAAGCTCAGCAAGGCGTGCGGAGAATTCGCCTACCTTCTTCTTTGCTTCTTCGGCTTCTTCCTTCTTGCCCTGACCCATAAGCATACCGATTTCCTTGGAAATGCGGTTGCGCTCTGCTCTGAGTTCCTGCGCTTCAGCCTGAATCTTGCGGCTTTCAGCGTCAAGGGCGATTACCTCGTCAACCATGGGAAGCTTTGAATCCTGAAACTTCTTTTTGATGTTTTCCTTTACAATTTCGGGATTTTCTCTTAAAAATTTAATGTCAAGCATCTTTTTTAAGTCCTTTCATCTGTTTTATCTTATGCGAATGTAAGACGTTCAATAGTAATATTCCAGCTGATTACCTCGGGCTCGAAACTCTCAACATTGGGAGCAAACTCAATATTGTGAGTAACCTCATATTCAATGCCCTGAATTTCCATTACACCCTTTATGGGGTTTTCAGCTGTGCCGCAGTAATAGGTTGCGGCGCCCTGTAAAAATTCAGCCTTGCCCTCAACCTTGCTGATTTTCTCAAAAAGGTCAATGGTTTTCTGGGAGGGTGCGGTCTGATTCATAACCTCCTCATAGCTGCTACGGGAAATATACGCTTTGTATTCCTCCGAAAGCAGGCTGTAAGGAATGCCTGAAATATTATAGATATTTTCCGATGTAAGCCTCAGTTCCGCCTTTTCTGCGGCTTCCTGAGCGGCAGGGCCTGCCTGTGTGCACAGTACAAGGCCGTAATAAAGCGCTGCAACAACGGCAACAAGAACAATGATTCCGAAAAGGGTTGAAAGCGGACTACTCTTCTTAACTGACATAATCATTACCTCTCAATTCTGAAATGTTAATTTTTGGGGAAGTCTGTCTGAACCAAATTCATTTTTTCGGGATATGCTGTTTTTATTTATTTGACAGAAAGGCGATAAGCTCCTTAAGCTCTTCTTCTGTCTTGCAGTCAATGCTCATTGTGTATCTGTCCTTTGATTTATCTATGCGGACAGGCTTGCCGACAAAGTCGGTCATGCTGATTTCGGCTTCCACAAGGAAAATATCCTTGGGGGGCTTTGCCTTGGGCTTCTTTTCTGATTTTATCTGCTTTGCAAGCTTTTCGAGAGTGCGTACGCTTATACCGTCGTTTACAACTCTCTGTGCAAGCTCACGCTGATCCTTTTCGTCGGGAACGCCGATAATTACCTTACAGTGTCCTACGGAAATAAGACCGTCACGTACCATAACCTTTACATCTTCGGGTAAAGTCAGGAGTCTTAAAGCGTTGGTAACGGAGGAACGCGCCTTGCCCACACGCTTTGCAACCTCGTCCTGCTTCATACTGAAGGTGTCGATAAGCTGCTGATAGCCGAGGGCTTCTTCAATGGGATTAAGGTCCTCACGCTGT
>CAZGRB010000055.1:3811-12245 GCA_964527695.1 uncultured Ruminiclostridium sp. | reverse complement strand
GCAGACTGCACAGATAAATATAAAAATCGTTACTGATATTATAAGTATAAACTTTTTCTTCATATTTCTTCCCCCGAAAGCTTTATATAAACAAAGTATACACCCACTTCTGCTTTTTTTCAAGACCTTTGGAAATTTTTGATATTATATATTTTTCGACTTGCTAAAACAGGGAAAATGTGGTATACTATACAGGATTATACAGGCAATTTCAGAGGAAAGGACATAAAATGGCTGAAAATACAAAGACAATAAGTGAAAACAGACAGGTGCGCCACGAATATTATATTCTCGAAAGCATTGAAGCAGGAATTGAGCTTACAGGCACAGAGGTAAAGTCAATCCGTCAGGGCGGAGTGAATTTAAAGGATTCATGGATTGCTATCGAAGATGGCGAAGCCTATGTCAAGCAGATGCATATAAGCCCCTATGAAAAGGGTAATATTTTCAATAAAGACCCTCTGCGTGAACGCAGACTCCTTATGCACAAGCGTGAGATACTCCGTCTTTTCGGACAGGTAAAGCAGGGCGGACTGACACTTGTTCCCGTTTCCATGTATTTCAAGGGCAGCCGTGTAAAGGTACAGGTAGGCTTATGCAAGGGTAAGAAGCTCCACGATAAGCGTGACAGCATTGCTGAACGTGATGCAAAGCGCACTATTGACAGAGCCATGAAAGAGAGAAACAGATGAAGAAGCTTATATCTCTTTTATTGACGTGTATTTCTGCCGTTTTGTTCGCAATTTCCACAAGTGCTGAACAGGATGTCAATCTTATGGCTGACTATCGCAATCTTACATGGGAAGGCGACAAGCTTTACTATAATGAAAATTACGGTACGTTAAGCTTTAATGACGGAACAGGAAAAGCCTCGGTTACATTTCCGACGGAAAATTCTCTCGGCTTCTGGTTTTATGCAGACATGGGCAATTATCAGAACAAAGGCACAGGTTATATGGATGTGATATTCCTTGATTCCGATGATAATATAATCAAAAGCTTCGTCACCGAAAAGAACAGCGGCAACGGCAGTTTTAACCGTTATCAGCTGGGGAAAAGCGATGAATTTGTTCAGGTTCCCGACAAAGCCGAAAAGGTTCAGATAACACTTTTTTACAGCTACGGTGATAAAAGTCCCTATTTCCGCAATCTTTCCCTTGTTCTCAGCGACAGCCGTGCTGTAAATACCGACATAAGCGACTGGACAGTATCAGGAAAACTGGAGATTGTTCAGGTTGGTGTAACAAGAACTGACCATATAATTTGGATTGTCATAGTTGTTCTTGTTCCGCTTATTATGTTTGCGACCAGAAAGCTTATGGATAGGGCAAAGAAAATAAAATAGTACAGAAAAATCCCGAGAAGCTGATATGCACCCCAAAAGTTAGACACTATTGGAGGTGCATATCAATGCTTATCGGGATTTTTAGTAAAAAACCTTTCGCAAATTATGTCAATTTGCGAAAGGTTTTTAATTTAGTTCCCTAATATTATACAACGTTTTTTTATAAAAGTCAATGGTTAGGATTTAAATCTTTTAATTTCAACTGTATAAAAAATACAAAAAGAAGTAGTTAATTTGTGCAATTACACCGAAATCTAATTTTTTTGTTATTATTATATTTGCTTTGACATTTTTTAAACCGTCAATTTTATGGTATCAAGGAGGTAGTTTTTATGCCCAGAAAAGGCGAAAACATTTACAAAAGAAAAGATGGAAGATGGGAGGGAAGATACAAGTCAGGTATCAGAAGTAATGGCAGTACTCAATATTCTTCTGTTTACGGCAAAACGTATACTGAAGTCAGGGAAAAGCTGTATAAATTACGCAATTATGCCTGTAAGAACTGCTCTGTTCCGTCATTCACTCTGAAGGAGCTTACGGAAGAATGGCTGGAAAGCATATCATGCAGGGTAAAAAAATCCACTTTTTCTAATTATAAAATGAAATGTCAGAAATATATAATTCCGTTTATGGGAAATATTAAGTATAAATCACTTAATTCTGAAAAAATTGATGATTTTTTCTTTTTTCTTTATGATTCTGACAAGAAACTTTCAGGCAAGTATATTTCGGACATAATTTCTGTAATGAAAAGCATAGCGAAATATGCTTCACGCAAATATGGCTTTGATAATGCAATGAATGGTCTGGCACCTGTCAGACAAACAACGACGTGGGATAAGGCAACGCTCGATACAGAAAATATAGCAAGTCTGGCAAAGGCTGCCTGTTCCGTTGGTGACAATACGGATTTAGGAGTATTTTTATGCCTTTACACAGGAATAAGAATAGGTGAGTTATGCGCATTGAAATGGGGTGATATCGACATTGAAAAAGGAATTATAAGCATTGAGCGAACGGTTCAGCGCATACAGAGCTTTAACGGAGATACTGCAACCCAGCTTGTCTTTATGACTCCCAAAAGCAGTACTTCTGTGCGGACGATACCGATTCCTGATTTCTTGCTGCATTTTCTGAAAAAAAGAAAATCAGATAATGGTTTTTTTGTTCTTTCGGGAAGCAGTAAATGTGTAGAACCGCGTACCATGCAGTATCGTTTCAAAAGTCTGCTGAAAAAAGCTGATCTTCCGTCCTTCAATTTTCATATTCTTCGTCACACATTTGCTACAAATTGCATTGCGCTTGGATTTGATGTCAAAACTCTTTCGGAAATTCTCGGACATTCTTCCTCGCAGATTACTCTTAATTGCTATGTCCATTCTTCGATTGAGAGAAAAAGAAACTGCATGGAGCTTATAAAAGAAGGTTTTTAAGCCGTCGGATTTATTGTAATAAGACTTTATTTTTCATGTTTGTCAAAGCGTTTTAAGGGTATGTTTCGCAAATTGACATAATTTGCGAAATACGGATTTTATTATTCTTACCCCTTGATAATCATATATTCATGTTATCCCAATTTTCTTAATTTCCCCTTTATGCCCGCAGGTGATATCCTTATCTCTGCGGGTATGTGTGGGTAAGAAGTTAAAATATATTACGGAGGACTTTGTTTGATGGAAGAGCAGACAATTGATTTAAAGGTGTTATTGAAGGTTTTAACGGAGCACGTTGTTCCTATTGTGATTTCAACTGTAGCTGCAGCAGTAGCAGGATTTTTTCTTGCATTCTGCATTATTCCGAAGCAGTACACGGCAGAAGCTTTGATGTATGTTGAAAACTCTGCAGCAAAAACAGATGAATCCGCTATAAATATCAACGATATCAATGCTGCACAGAAGCTTGTAAACACCTGTCAGATTCTGTTTACAAGTGAATACATATTAACCGAACTGAGCAATTCGATAGACAATGCTTATACAGTAAGCGAGCTTTCGGAAATGATAACGATTCAGTCTGTAAACAGCACGGAAATTCTTTCAATTTCTGTGGTTTCGGGTAATCCTAATAATTCCAAGATAATAGCAGATAAGCTTGTTGCACTCTCTGAAACCGAGTTTATGAGAGTTATCAAAACAGGCTCGATTGAGGTTGTTTCCGCTGCAACGCTTCCTAAATCCCATACTTTCCCGAGCGTACCTTTGTTTACGGTTGCGGGTTTCTTTATTGGCTTTATCGGCGCATATTTTGTATGCCTGATTATGGAAATTCTTGATATCAGAGTCAAGGATGATGATGACCTTGCGCAGATTTACGGTATACCTGTCTTTGCTGAAATCGTTGATTTTATGTCGGCTGACAAATCTGGATACAAGTACAGCAAGTACGGTAAATACAATAATTACAGCTATTCAGCGGCGTCTGACGGTAAAGAGCTTTCCGCAGAAGATGACATCGACGATAACAATATAGGTTTTGATGATTGAGTAAACGACGGAGGAGATGAAAGAAATGGCGAAAAAAAGCGAAAGACTGCGTATGAACGAGTCGAGGAAGTTCATCATTTCAGATGATACGCAGTTTATTATAACTGAAGCATATAAAGCGGCAAGAACAAATCTTGTGTTTTCTCTTGCCCCTTATGAGAATAAAATAACGGCAATTACAAGCTGCTCTCCTGCTGAGGGAAAAAGTACAAACTGCCTGAATATGGCGATAACGATGGCTGAAACAGGTTCTTCGGTGCTTATGATTGATGCGGATATGAGAAAGCCTGTGCAGCACTCTCTGCTCATGCTTGACAATAAAATGGGTCTTTCGTCAATCCTTGGCGGAATTTCCAACAATTTGTCCAAGCTTATCGTTGAGAATGTAAGACCTAATCTTGACGTTCTTACGGCAGGCCCCATTCCGCCTAATCCTGCCGAACTACTTCAGAGCGCACGTATGGATCAGCTTCTTGATATGGTCGGTGACCATTATGATTATATTTTTATTGATACACCGCCTGTTACCGTAGTAACTGACGCACTTCTCCTGAATAAGAAAATCGCAGGCATTATTTTTGTTATCAAGGAAGGCTATACAACCCACAATGAAATAAACGAAGCCCTTGAAAAGGTAAAAATGACCGAAGGAAAAATTCTCGGTTTCATTAAAGCCAATTGCAATCACAAGGGTTCAGGTGGTTACAAGTCCTACAAATATAAATACAAGTACAAGTCGTACGGTTATAAATAAGATTTTACGGGAGGGGAGAGCGATTATGACAGATTTTCATTCACATATTCTGCCCGGAATTGACGATGGTTCACAGAATATTGATATGTCGGTCAAGATGCTGAAGCTTGAGAAGCTTACGGGCGTGGATACGATAGTTGCTACCCCTCATTTTTATCTTTCGGAGCAGTCGCTTGACGATTTTCTGACTGCGCGCGGCGAAGCCTATGAAAAGCTTCTCCCCGAAAGCGAAAAAATCGGAACTGAGATTTTTCTCGGTGCTGAAGTTCTGTATACACATTCTCTTGCAGATATTGATATGAAAAAGCTCTGTATCGGCGATACAAGATATATGCTGATTGAACTTCCCTATAAGCAGCTGTCACGTAATTTTATATGCTCTTTCCACAGTTTCATCGGAAGCATCTATCCTGATGTAATTCCCGTGCTTGCACACGCAGAACGGTATCTCAGCTTTACAGATGAGGAAAGTCTTTACGAGGTTATGAACTGTGATATGCTTATTCAGCTTAACAGCGGTTCATTCAGGATGTTTTCGCCGCATACAAGATTTATACATAATCTTATGAAGCATAATATGGCGCATCTTCTTGGCACCGACTGTCACAACATAAGCTCAAGAGCGCCGAATATGGATATTGCACAAAAGGTTATACAAAAGAAGTATAAGGGTTATTTTGAAAAGATGATGGACAATGCCGAAAAAATCCTTTCAGGTGCGATTGTTTAGGAGGAAATATGCTTTTTTACTGGCTTCTGCTTGTGGGTATTGCTGCAGCAGGGATTCTTCTCTCCAGAATAAGATGCGGCAGAACAATTTTCTGCATTCTTGCAGGTGCGGCACTTTGGGTTACCGCAGGAATACGCAGGGGTGTAGGATACGACTATAATCTTTACGGCGGCTGGTATGTTGACCTTATAAAAATACCAATGGAAGAGGTTATGTATAAGCGTCAGGAGAAAGGCTTCCTTGTTCCTTTTGAGCTTATGAGCACTATGACGACGGATTATCAGCTTATGTTCTGGGTGATTGCCTTTGTTATCACCGGGTCGGTAATGCTTTATATATTCTTTCATTCTGAAAAACCGTGGCTTTCGGTTTTCTGCTTTATGACTTTCGGGTTATTTTTCAATTCAATGAATTTTATGAGGCAGATGATTGCATCATGTGTTCTGCTTCTTTCTATGAGATATGTGCGGAAGAAACAGTTCATTCCATACCTTGTACTGGTGATTTTTGCGTCAGCTTTTCACGTGTCAGCATTCCTGATGATTCCGTTTTATTTCATACTTCAGATAAAAATGAACGGAAAGGTTCTTATAGCCTATTCGGTTGTAACATCGATTCTTTTCCTGTTTTCGTGGGATATTGTAGATTTCTTCAATGATTATATATATAAAGGTTACACAATAACAAACGCTGAGGTCACCAATGGCACGAATCCCGTATATGTTGTTTTCTTAATACTCTTTTTTGCTGCAGCGTTTGCAGTGAGAAAAGAGCTTATGAAAACCGATGAATTCAATAATGTACTTCTGAATTGTATGTTTTTTACGGTGTTTTTTGAAATCATGGGTGTACGTCATGCAATACTTTCGAGATTCTCATTATTGTTCTTTATTCCTGCCATTGTAATTCTTGTTCCGAGAGTTATTGTGACGTTTGTGAACAGACTCAGCAACAGGTTTATAAATGACAAGACAAAATATACTGCCGTAAAAATTACTGCAATCGCATTTGTTGCTGTAATCTGCGGAACTATGTATACTTATATGATTGCAAATAACTACAACGGAGTTACACCGTATACGACAATATATTCGGAGGAGTAAAATGCTCGGTAGCAGGATTCTTAAGGCTTTTATTGAAAAGCGAAGCTATAATACCGCTGAAAGAATAATGATGTGTGCGTTTATTGCGCTTTCGGGTACTTTCTACTTTTATGATTATTATCAGCCCTTTGCTGAAACTGCCCGTATTATAATTACTGTTCTTATATTTGCAGTGTGGATGTACTGTGCTTTCTGTGCAGGTAAGGATAAGCAGTGGGTATTTGCTGTTTTCAGCTGTCTTTACTGGGTGATACCATACATTTATATAATTTATTACAACTCCCGTGATAATGTCAGAGGTTATTCAAAATGGCTTTCACTGTTCAATAAAATAGCAGATATGCTCTTTTCAAAACCTTTTGAATATGCGGCAGGCAGGCTTGAAACCGACAGTGTTACGTTAGTCTGTGTTATTCTGGGCGGAGTTACGCTTTTGTTTTTCGGCGGATTTATGCTAAGCTTTTTTTATGAACGAAGCGGCAAAGAATCTGCTGTTCAGATAAACAAGAATTATGAACAAGCGTCCGTTCCTGAGAAGCAAACAGGAAGCCTCAATGATTTTCTTGGCTTATAATTGATGGTAATAACCGCTTTGCGGTTACTATAAATTCTGAAGAAAGGAGGAAAATTGACATGAAGAAGTTAAATAAGCGTATTGCAACTGCATTAATCGCTGCTGCTATGTTTGCTTTCACTTCTGTTGCTGCAAGTGCTGCTGACTACGGTTCTACACCTAATTATCCCACTCCCAGCGTTCCTGATTCTTCTACATCTGTTGATTCTTCTGCTGATGCGGACAGCAATGCTGCAGATTCTACAGAGGAAAAAACAGAAACAGTTGTTGTAACAGATTCTGAGGTTGCCAATGCTATTGCTGATGCTGAAGACGGCACGGCTACCATTGAAGCAGCCGCTGATGAAGTTATTGTTACTGAAGCTGCAATCGGTGAAATTGCTACGAGTGGTGTTGTAGTAACAATCGTTACTGATGAATATGAAATTGAAATTGATCCTGCCTTAATTGATGAAGTTAAGGAAATTGATCTTACAATGAATATTACAGTAGCTGATAAAGCAACTAAGGTTGATAACGTAGCTGTTCCTGCTAATGCAATTGTTATCGCACCTGCACAAAAGGGTGAATTCGGTATGACTGTAAAGGTTACCGTTCCCGCTGATACTGTTAAGGACTTAGATACTGATAATCTCAAACTTTACTACATCTCTGATGACGGTAAGGTTGAACTGGTTGAAAGCAATATTACAGTTAATGCAGACGGTTCCGTTTCTGTATTTATTTCTCACGCTTCTCAGTATGTAATTACCGATGAAGAACTGGAAGTTACTGCTGAAGAAGATGATGCAGTTATCGAGGAAGATGAAGATGATACAATCGTTGATGATGACGATATATCTGTTGACGACGATAAGTCTGCATCGGATTCCAACCCCGGCACAGGTGTTGCTCTTGGCACAGCAGCAGTTATGGTTTGCACAGCTGCAGCTGTAATTTCTAAGAAGAGAAAGTAATTTTCTCTGAATAGATACCGCACGGTGCGGCTGCATGATTTCATAAGCCGCACCGTTAAATCTGCAAAAATTCGTTAAAAAGACGATTTAAATAAATTCGCCTGAAGGGATGTGTAAAAATTGCTGCCTTCTGCAGATATAGAAATAAAAGCTTCCAATGAGGAAGCGTTAAGGAAAAATGAATTGGAAATACAAACGGCAGCAGCTGATCAGCATTTATATTTTGTTGAAAAGCCAGTATACGATTTTTTCAAGAGAGTTTTTGATGTTGTATGCTCGGTTATAGCACTTGTTATTTTAAGTCCTGTTTTTATTGTTTCAGCTGTTATCATTATGGCTGACGATTTCGGCAATCCCTTTTTTATTCAGGAGCGGGTAGGAAAGAACGGAAAAATATTCAGAATGCTCAAATTCCGTACAATGTATAAAAACGCAGATTGCATAAAGCACACTCTTATTGATATGAATGAATCCGACGGAGTTCATTTT
>CAZGRB010000055.1:1500-3801 GCA_964527695.1 uncultured Ruminiclostridium sp. | reverse complement strand
AAAATCAAGAACGACCCTAGAATTCTTAAGCATGCTAAGTTTATGCGAAGAACATCAATTGATGAGCTTCCGCAGCTGCTCAATATTCTTGACGGAAGTATGACAATTGTCGGCCCCCGTCCTTTTGTAAAAGAAGAACAGTGTCAGCTTCCTGCTGAGAGGCTTCTGGTGAAGCCCGGGCTTTCCTGCTACTGGCAGCTTACCAAAACAAATGATATGCCTATAGAAGAGCAGATAGCACTTGATTATAAGTACATAAACAAGCGTTCGTTCAGGACGGATATTGATATAATCCTGAAAACAATAAAGCTTGTTCTGTCTTTTGGGAACGAATAACGTAGTTTAAGAACTATAAACTATTGCTTTTCTGTTGATTTTGTTGTATAATATAAATTGGTTTAATATAGCCTGCTGTAAAATTTTCTTTAAGGAGAAACCTATGTACGATTATCTTGTTGTAGGAGCAGGACTGTTCGGTTCTGTCTTTGCATATGAAGCGAAAAAAAGTAATTCAGATATTAAACAGTAGTATAAAGGAAGTAAATGACGTGAACATTATTTATGCAAGCGACGACAATTTTGCTGAAATGCTGGGAATTTCAATTCTGTCACTTTTTGATAATAACAAAAAAGTTGATGAAATTAACGTGTATGTTCTTGACAGTGGAATCTCCGATATTAACAAAGAAAAGCTATTTTCGATTGCTGATACGTATTTCCGTAAGATTATTTTCTTAAGTGTTGACAAACTGCTTGATGCAGATATGAAACAGGAACGTGGTTCTCTTGCTACTTTTTCTCGATTGTTTGCTGCAAAGCTTCTCCCTGAAAACACAGACAAGGCATTATATCTTGATTGTGATATTCTTGTCTTGGATGATATACTCAAGATGTATAACACAGAAATCGGTGAATATTATGGAGCTGCGGTAAAGGATTGTGTGAGCAAAACGCATAAAAAAAACATAGGCCTTTTGTCATCCGACAATTATTTCAATGCAGGTGTATATTTGATGAATGTACCAAAATGGCGCAATGATAATATTTCTGAAAGGGCGGTTCTTTTTTCTGATAAGTATAATAACAATGTTCCTTATGCTGATCAGGGCATTCTAAATGGTATAATGGCAAAAAAAACAAAATGTCTTGAACTGAAATATAATTGCTACACTATCCTCTATGATTTTGAATATAAAAGTCTGCTGTCATTCAGAAAACCGTCAGGTTATTATTCTGAAACGGAAATAACTGAAGCAAAAAATGCTCCCGTTATTGTTCATTTTACAACCTGTTTTCTTTCTCTGAGGCCATGGATTATAGGGTGTATGCATCCATATGCAGGCGAATGGCTCAGATACAAAGCCATGTCACCGTGGAAGAATATACCTTTGAGAACTGACAATCGTTCCGGTAAAAACAAGATAGCTGTTAAGATTTATAAACTGCTGCCTGAGAAATTAGCAGCTTCGGTGGTTGGATTGTTACATGCTGTAATTATGCCAAGATTAAAGAGGTGAAAAAATGATTCCTAAGGTTATTCATTACTGTTGGTTCGGTGGAAATAAAAAAAGTAAATCTGTTTTGAAATGTATTCAGAGCTGGAAGAAGTATTGTCCCGATTATAAAATTATTGAATGGAATGAAGATAATTTTGATATAAATTGTATACCGTTTGTTAAAGAAGCTTATGAAGCAAAGAAGTGGGCATTTGTTACGGATTATGCGCGTCTGAAAATAATATATGAAAACGGAGGCATTTATCTGGATACAGATGTGGAAGTTATAAGAAGCTTTGATAATCTTCTCGTACTTGAAGCCTTTGCTGGTTTTGAGGGTCAAAAGCATATAAATACAGGTCTTGGCTTTGGTGCAGAAAAGGGGCAGAAAATGATATCTGAGCTAATGCAGGATTATCATGGCAGACATTTTTCTGATAAAAACTGTAAAAATCTTATCTGTCCGATTATTAATACAGATATTTTTATAAAACACGGATTACAGCAAGACGGAACAAAACAGTGTATAAGCGGTGTTACGGTTTTCCCGAAGGAGTATTTCAATCCCAAGGATAACCAGACCTATGAATTGAATATAACCGCTAACACCTATTCTATTCATCATTACGATGCATCATGGAAAAAGGGAAATGCTGCTCTGAAGCAGAAGCTGTTCAGGTTTATGGCAGGCGTTATCGGGAAAGATAAATTTTACATCATGAAAAATAAAATAAAAAGATTAATTAATAAGGAATGAACAAATGATTCAAAGACAAAGTAGCAGATATAGCTATATTACTAAGAA
>CAZGRB010000055.1:0-1490 GCA_964527695.1 uncultured Ruminiclostridium sp. | reverse complement strand
ACGAAATTTTCTCCTAATCATATTCTTTTGCTGGTTGTATATCCTATATCTGTTGTAGCTAAACTTTTTCAATTTATTGTTTTGCCCGACAAATATTTTTATGATTCAGAAGCGATTCTTCGCATGACGAACAACTCTTTTCTCCAATACAGTGTCGGCGACGATTCCTATGTTTTTACAGCCGATTTTTTTCGGATGATAAATATATTTGGTTTTTCCAGTCTTCTTGAATGGGCAGTCTTTATTTCGTTTATTTGCAATATTTTAATTATTCTTTATTTTAAGAAAAACAAAATACGGAATTATTCTGAATTGTTAATAGCTTGTTGTTTTCTTTTCCTCTTAAACATTTATGTATTCAATATTTCAAAGGATATTTTACAGTTTTTATTTTTTTATGTTATTTTCAGTGTAATAAAAAGCGATAAACTTTCTATGCCTATAAAACACACTCTTGTTATCGGAATGTTTATTCTCGAGAGCATTTTTTTCAGATCGTATTACATTCTTACTGCGGTATTCTATGTGTGTGCTGTTATTGGATTGCCTTTTCTTAGAAAGTATGAAAAAAAGGGAATACCTTTAACCGTTTTATCCATTGGTCTGGTTATTTACGCATTTCTAGCTGTTTCGCAGTTTATTATGCCGGACGAGTATCATAGTCTTGTTAATATCAGAAATAAACTTAATTTATACAGAGTAGGAAGCGCTGATGCTTCTACAATGATACTTAATCTGATACAGGATAATGGTTCATTGCCGCTTTACATATTGAACTATTTTATCAATGCTTTCAGGATGATGTTTCCCGTTGAATTGATTTCAAAGGGATTTCTTCAAATAACATTTATGCTGTTCCAGCTTATATGCACAGTCCTGTTTTTCAAAAAGCTTAAGGACTACTATGCTTTAAATGCTTTTGACAGATCGAAAATTAACATAATGATTGCATATTTCCTGACTGCATTTATTTTTGAACCGGATTTTGGTTCGTTCGTGAGACATGAAGTGGCTACGTTTGTTGTATTTTATTCATGTCTGTTTATCGATAACTCAGCTGAGAAAAATAACGGGATAAATAGTGTTTTAACTAATTGAAAATATGTCAGAGGTAAAATGAAAAAAGTTGCTATTATTACATTATACGGTGATTTTAATTTTGGTAATAAACTGCAGAATTACGCTGTTCAGGAAGTTATAAAAAGTCTTGATTATAGTTGCAGTACCATCGTTTGCCAAAATACTGCAGAGGCAATCGGGTGGAAGGGTAAAATTATAGCCTTACTCGGAATTCCGAAGAAAATTGCTGCATTTAAAAGATTTATTTATAAAAACCGTTATATGTTCAGAATGTTTTCGGATAAGCATCTGAATTTCGGAGTAGGTATCGGAACTGTTTATGCGCACAGTATGCTTGTTCAGGTTTTTGCCAATATTGGACTTATAGGATTTATAATTACTGTGATGATACATTTTGATACCTGTAAGTT
>CAZGRB010000054.1:9944-12307 GCA_964527695.1 uncultured Ruminiclostridium sp. | reverse complement strand
CTTTTTAATTTTCGCACTGCAAAAATCTGATAAACTGCATTTTTGCGGTGCGTGGATTTATCGACAGGCTGAAAGCTGAAAGGCATAGCCTTTCAGCTTTTCTGTTATATAAGCGTAATTACCTTTTCCTTTAGTTTTCTTGAGTATTCTTCAGGATTTTCATTTTTCATAATGGCAGAAACTGCCGCTATTCCCGATATTCCGCTGTCAGCTAAAATTCCGCAGTTGTCGTAATTCAGACCGCCGATAGCACATACGGGGATTTTTACCGTATGGCAGATTTCTTTCAGGACAGAAACATCTGTAAGCACGGTTTTAACCTTTGTGGTTGTAGGGAAAATTGCGCCTGTTCCCAGATAATCCGCTCCGTCCGCTTCAGCCTTCAATGCCGCTTCAACCGTTTTAGCGGTTGCGCCCACTATCATTTTTTCGCCTGCGGTTTTTCTGACCAGAGCTACAGGCATATCCTCTGCGCCTACATGAACGCCTGCCGCATTAACTGCAAGGGCCACATCAAGCCTGTCGTCAATTATCAGAGGAACACCGTATCTGTCCGTGACAGCCTTTACCGCCTCTGCAAGAGCAATATACTCCCCTGTGTTGCGGCACTTTTCACGAAGCTGCACCAGAGTCACACCGCCTTTGCAAGCGCTTTCTACCCTTTCGCACAGCTTTGCGTCGGACAGACCCGTGCTGTCGGTTACGAGATATAAAGTCAGGTCAACCTTATTCATAAATTTCACACTTTATCCTTTCTGTAAGCTTTTCTGAAACAAATAAGCCATCGTGAATTGCTGAACGGAACGAGGAAATGCTCTGAGTTTCCGAAAATTTTTCTTGGGCATATTCACCTGCAATGCCCATTGCAGAAGCAGCGCAGACTGCCGCTTCAAAGGACGGGGCAGCTGAAAGGAATGTGCCGCAGACCATTCCCTGCATACAGCCTGTCCCCGTTATATACGGCATAATACCGCTCCCGTTATGTATAAGAGCCGTGCGGTTTCCGTCGGAAACTGCGTCTGCTTTACCCGAAATCAACACAACAGCACCCAGCCTTTCCGAAGCGGTTCCTGCAATATTCATAAGCTCCTCCTCTGTGCTGTCCTCCATGGAATCAACACCCTTTGCATGGCACTCAAGACCGCACAGCGCACGGATTTCAGCTTCATTGCCCTTTACAACCGAAGGGTGATATTTACATATAAATTCCACCGCAAAAGAATGACGGAGTTTACTGCACGAGACACCTGCTGCGTCAAGTACAACGGGAAGCTTGTATTCCGCCGCTGTTCTTCCTGAATTAATAATTGCTTTCATGCGGCTGCCGCTGATATTGCCCAGATTTACCGCAAGGGATTGAGCACAGGCGGTTATTTCCGAAACTTCATCGGGATGCTCCGCCATTATAGGCTTTGCGCCCAATGCAAGCACAGCATTTGCACAATCGTTTATTGAAATGTGATTTGTAATACAGTGAATGAGCGGCTGTGCGCTTCGTATTTCACTGATTTTGCTTTTCAACAGATTTTTCATTCATCACCGTCCCTAACATTGTCTGAAACTTCATAAGGAGACCGTTCTTTTTCAGCGCAAGCAGGAATATAAGCGCTACTGTACCCCCGATTAATGTTCCGCCGATAAAGGACGGAACATAGAAAAACCATGTTATATCCGTCTTTCCCCAGAAAAAGGTCATTACGGGATAGCTTGCGATTGCACCGATAATACCTGTTCCGACAATTTCACCCAGAACAGAAAAGATAATTTTACCGCCTGAAATGCGGTAAAAAACTCCAGACAGGAATGCGCCGAAAACAGCACCTGTAAGAGCAATGGGCGGTATTCCCATAAACAGCATCCGTATTATTCCTATAAGCACTGCACACACAAGCGAATACCACGGACCCATGAGTACCGAACAGGTAATGTTGATAAAATGAGCCATGGGACACATTCCCTCAACCCTGAGTATTGGCGAAATTACAACGCCCAGTGCTACCAGCATTGACAGCACAACCATTTTTGTAAGCTTTGTTTTTGTTTTCATGTTAACTCCTTTGCATTTTCTGCACACAGGAGTCAATGCAAGGCGCACCGCTCCCATAGGCAGCGGTCGGCACTCAATTGCGCCCTCTCACTCCGAAACACGGATTCCCTCGCATAAAATTCAGTCCTGCGGCGCTCCCCGCCTGACCGTATATATAATCAGGCTATGCCTGTTGTTTTCATATTCCATGACATTTCCCAGAAATCAAGTTCATACTGCGAACAGGTTCTGAAAATATCACAAAGATGATTTATCTGTTTCTCGCTGTAATTCGCAGTAAGCCTGTCAAGTAAAGCTATAAGCCTTCGGTTTGCAT
>CAZGRB010000054.1:0-9934 GCA_964527695.1 uncultured Ruminiclostridium sp. | reverse complement strand
TTGCATTGATGTATTCTTGTCCCGAATAATTTTTTATCCACTCACCGTAAAACTCATGATTTATACATTCCGGATTATTCCTCAGCATATTTTCAGAAATTACTTCATAGCTGTAAGCACAGGAAAGAACAGAGGTCAGAATTTCTGCTTCCCCCTCCTCATATGCTGTTCGCAGCATATAGGAAGTATATGATATATTCTCATGTGCAGGCTTTACAGTGTAAAGCTCCTCCTCGGCAATGGACAGCCTTTCCATATAGCCACGGTGTATATCCATTTCATTTTCTGTCAGCGTGCCAATATAATCTGAAAACAAATGCATGGTTTCCACTGATTCAGACTTTGCGGCGCCAATACCGAAAACCTTTGCGTAACCAAAAAGGTAATGATAATCCTGAATAATATAATATCTGAATCTCTCAATATCAAGTGTACCGTTTTCCATCCCTTTAACAAAGGGATGATTGTTGTATTTTTTCCAGATATCCGACGCAGCGTAAAGTAATTTTTCAATAAGTTCCATTATTTTCCCTCCGTAAACCTGCTTTTTATATCAAATCCGTGCTTCATAGGGCCCCTTCCCTTTCCTAAATCAAGCATTGCGGATAATGCACCCGAAATATATTCCTTGGCTCGGCTTACCGATTCATATATATCAAATCCCTTGGCAAGATTTGAGGCAATTGCACTTGACAAGGTACAGCCTGTACCGTGGGTGTTGGAGTTATTGATACGCCTGCCGTAAAACCATCTGCCGACAGCCTCCGAATACAGAAAATCATTTGCGTCATTTACAGAGTGACCGCCCTTTAAAAGCACATTACAGCCGTATTTTTCATAAAGCTCACGTGCCGCATTTTCCATATCCTTTTCCGTGGAAATAATCATTCCTGTAAGCATCTGCGCCTCGGGAATATTCGGTGTAATAAGCTTGGCTATTGGAAAAAGCAGTTTCTTCATCGCTTCAACTGAAGCATAGCTGCTTAAATCCGCACCGCTTGTTGCAACCATTACAGGGTCAGCCACAATATTCAGGGCATTGTATTTTTTAAGCCTGTCTGCGGTAATTTCAATCAGCGCAGGATTTGAAATCATACCGATTTTTACCGAATCGGGAAAAATATCCGTAAATACAGCGTCAAGCTGCTGTCCCAGAAATTCCGGGGACGCTTCACATATTGCAGCTACTCCCATGGTATTCTGCGCTGTAAGGGCGGTTATTGCGGTCATTGCATAAACGCCGTTTGCAGTCATTGTCTTGATATCTGCCTGTATTCCTGCTCCTCCGCCCGAGTCGCTTCCCGCAATTATAAGTGATGTTTTCATGTTACCTCCAATAAAAAAATGCCCTTACACCGCAGTGCAAAGGCAATAATTCCTATAATGCTCCCTACGATGGTCTTAACCAACAGGTTCAACGGGTCAGGTTCTACCTTCTCAACTCTTACGAGTCCCCCGGCAATATTCAGTTAAATAAAAAGAACCTTTACCGCAGGCAAAGGTCCGTAAAATCATATCGGAGCTTCCCTACGACGGTATTGACCGACAGGTTCAAAGGGTCAGGTTTTACCTTCTCAACTCCAAGGAGTTCCCCCAGCGTGATTTATTTTAGCACTTTTATCCTATTTTGTCAATAGGGGTTTTATCTTTTATACAGTGCGGCAAAAATTATACCGCCAATAAGCACAACCGCTGAAGCTGCAAGCAGAATAACATTACTGCTGCCGCCGTCCTGTGCGGTGCCGCCCATTGAAAAGCCGTTATCCGAAGGAGCAGACGGCATATTGCCGTTTTCTGTTTTCTGCCCGCCGAAGCTGTTATCAGGCTTTTCAGGTGCTGTACCGCTTTCGCTGTCTGCAATCTGCTGTGTTCTTTCAGAAGGAACTGCTTCGTCAGCTTCGGATGTATCAGCCGTTGTCTGCGCAGGTGTTTCTTCGGTACTGCTTTCATCGGGTTGTTCTGCCAAGCCGTTTTCGGAAGTTTCAGGCGCTTCGCTGTTTCCAAAGCCTTCAGACATCTGTCCGCCGAAGCCCCCCTCGGGCATTTCAGGCACTTCGCCGTTTCCAAAGCCTTCGGGCATCTGTCCGCCGAAGCCCCCCTCGGGCATTTCAGGCACTTCGCCGTTTCCAAAGCCTTCGGGCATTGAATTCATATCAGGCATAGCACTCTGACTGCTGCCGGTTTCAACTGACATCTGCGCCGTTATTGTACCCTCAGATGTATCGGCAGTTCTGTTTTCGGTATTGCGGCTGCCCTTGTTTCCGCCTGAGCCGCCCATATTGCCGCCGCCCACATTCATACTGCCCATATCCGAAATTGTGATATGAGAAGCGCTGATATACGCTGACGGGTCAGCATTCTGACCGTCAGTTGTGGAGGGAATAGTACCGTTAAGCTGTTCACGCACGCTTTCCGCACGTAACAGGCAGAATTCACGGAGTGTTTCATAACCCTTTTCAAATTCTTCATAAGTACAGAATTTTGTGGGGTCTTTTTCAACATAGGGTGCAATAAGGTTGTATGCCTCATCAATTATTTCAGTAAATACTCCGCTGTCAAAATATTCCGAAATAAATTTGCTGAAATATTCATGATAGAGTGCGGTATATTCCTCGCTTTCAAAAATCCATGAAACCATAGGTCTGTCCTCACCGATACCGCCTGAAACAGGACTGTCAATAGGGGTGTTTACCGTATCGGTTGCATTATGGGAATCAAAACCGCCGAATGCAAGGTTATAATCCCACGGAAGCATTGAAAGCTCGCCGTTTTCTTCATAGAGATAGTAATTGTGAATCATTGAGCCTGTATAGCTGTCGCCGTTGCATACAAAATTATGAACAACGAAATAGCTTATTACATCTTCAACGTTCACAACGGAGGTTACATCACCGCCCTCGCTGAGTGTTTTAAGAGAAGCTATGAGGCGAGTCTGGTCTGCTTCGGTAACATCGGTCTTTGCGCTGTCGAAAATATTTGAATAGCTGTCAGGGTCGTCGTCGATATACTGAAGCTTTACATCATCGGAACCCATGCTGCTCATTCCGCCGCCCATGCCGCCGAAATCCATTTTGCCCGAGTTTGTGAAGTTGTCCTTCATCTGCTCGGCAAATTCCTGCACCTGCTGTTCAAACTCTTCTGTTCCTATCTGTGACAGGTCAGGCAATTCCATTCCTTCGGGAAGCTCTATGCTGTCGGCAAATTCCTGTATCTGCTCCTCAGTCAGAGAAAAATCAAAGTTGTTCTGATTTCCTCTGCCGCCCCGACGAAAATCCGATTCAGATGCTTCATCAGAATCAGACTCGGAGCTGCCGCTGTCCATGAAATCACTCATGCTGAAATCCTTGCCGTTGCCTCTTCCTCCGCCGAAGCTCATGCTGTCAGGCTTGTATAAATCGCCGTAATCATTGCCGTAATTACGTTTAAGGAATGATTCTTCAATCGCTTCAACCGCAAGATAAAGTCCCCAGTCCTCTCCGTTTACGGTAATATAGCAGAAGCTTACAAGGGGTGAACTTACACCCATATCGTTCATCATGCGGTAAACGATATAATCCTTCATAAAGGTGTTGTCCTGAATAATGTTGTTGAGACAGAGCTTGTCAAGTCCGTGATAGGTTATACTGCTGTCATAGTGGTCAAATTCAATTTTGAAGCTGTAACGGTTGTTGCCGTAGCTCTGTACCGAAGAAAGGGATGTGTTTCCCTTTGCGCGGATTGCAATATTCTTGTAAGCTTCCCCGTCGATTACAACTGCACAGGAAGAATATTCCTCGTCGGTGCAGGTTTCTAAGAAGCTGTCCCAGTCGTCCATTACAATATCAATGGTGTGAACACGTGAGGTATCAAAAATACGGTTTTCATACCCCATTGTTGCCGCTGCCGCTTTAATGCCGAAGGCTTCTCCGTTTATGAACAGGAATGAAATCAGCAGTACAGCCGCAAAAATTATACAGCAGATTCTGTCGAAATGCTTATGTGTTGACATTGAATCATTCCTTTCAGCTCATATATTCGCCGTTGTAGCTTACGAGAACTGCACTCTGTACGCCGTTCATGTCGGCAAGCTCATTGATAAAATCAGTGTTGTCATCCTTGAGACGGATTTCCATATTGAGCTCGATAAAGCCCTTCTGTGCAGTCTTGCTCTTGGTAACCGCACGCTCTGTCTTTGCGGAAAGGAAGTTCTTTGCAGCGGTTTCACTGTCGTGGCTGTCGCAGCGGATAACCACAATATAGGGGTGAAGATGTGATTTCTTGTTTACAAATACCAGTAAAATCACGCCGATAAGCACACTTCCGATAATTGCAAGAGGAATCATACCTGCCGCAAGAACAATACCTGCAGCAATTGCCCAGAACAAAAAGGCAATGTCAAGGGGTTCCTTGATTGCAGTACGGAAACGGACAATGGAAAGTGCGCCTACCATACCGAGAGAGAGTACAACGTTTGAGGTTACCGCAAGAATAACCACGGTCGTTATCATAGTCATTGCAAGAAGGGATACACCGAAGCTTGCAGAGTACATAACGCCGTTGTAGGTTTTCTTATATACAAAGAAAATGAAAAGTCCTATGCCGAATGCAAGGATAAGGGCGATTGCCATATCCAGTATACTTACGCTTGAAATATTTTCAAGAAAGCTTGATTTGAAAATGTCGTTGAAATTCATGTTGTTTGTCCTTCCTTTCAGCCGTAATAACGGCAGGCGGCATATTTTGAAAATGCCGTAGTTCTTGTTGTGTCCAGCTGTACAATGTCGAGAATTACCGAGGGCAGGAATTCATCCCACTTGACCTCCAGTATTATTGGATTATCGGGAACGGGGACCATAACACATTCAGGATTGAGAAAATCCGTAGAATCAAGTCCCGTGCGGATATTGTAATCCAGCGTCACCCGAACGTTTCCTGCGGGAAATACAAAAGCTTCCCTTGTGTAATCCACTATTGTCCGAGGAGCAATTCCCTCGCCCTTCATTTTGCTGTAAAGCTCGGCGAATAACGCCTTTCCGCTTTCGGCAAGAAAATCATAATCCCCGTTTACAAGCCTCTGCGCCTCTTCCTTTGTCAGCGGTTCGCTTTCCTTGCTGCAGAGTCCGTTTATCTTGGATTTCTTTTCAAGCCGTATAAAATCTGAATTTCCGTTATACAGCCGTATGCGGAATTTTTCACGCTTGTTTATACCGTTAAGCTTTTCAAGCAGCGCTTTATCATAAAGATTGTCAAAATAGAGACTCCTTATCTCGTATCTGCCGTTTTCCGAATGACTATCAGCAGACGCAACAGCACTCAGTCTCTGTCTCAGTGCAAGCATATCCGCAGTACCTATTTCATGCTTGCATTCATGCCTGAATTTCATAGGATTCATCACCTCGCTTCGTTTTGTTCAATTTCCGTCACTAAGAATACCATAGTTTTTTGGAAGTTATGTGATAGATTAAGAAAATTAAATGTAAAAAACGTGGAAAAACAATTTATAATTATGTGAAATTAATATCAGTGTAAGAAATGCAATACAAAATAAACAGTTTTTATCAACAAGGGATTGATTTTTATATAAAATTATGATATACTTAAATTGTGATTTTTTAGTATTACGGATTTTGTAAACGATTTCTGTCAGAAAAGCACACAATTCTGTCAGAAAAGTTATATAATCTGAATCCCATAAATGCTAAAATTAAATTAAAGAACTTTTTACGAAAGGAAAGAAGGATATGAAAAATCACAAGCGTATAGTTGCCGGTGTTCTTTCTGTGATTACCGTTCTCGGATTCACTTCATGTAACTCAGGCAGCAGCAGAAATAGTGACTCGGGTGCAGAAACCACTACATCTGCACAGGTTACCACAGAAGACCCCAACAAGGAAATCGACATTGAAATCGACTACGATGAAATGGCGAATATTGATGAGGTTGACTCCAGCAATGAAGAAGGTACAGGCGAGCTTTATGAAAGCGGCAAAACCGCAGGCAATATTAAAGTATTAAGCTTCTTCGATTTCACAAATATTTCACCTGAAAAGGATATTGCAGAAATTTTTGCCGAACGCTTCGGCGGTACTGTTGAAACCGAAATCGTAAGTTCACTTGAAGTCAGCAACCGTCTGGGTGTGCTTATGGCAGCAGGTCAGTCTCCCGACCTTATGAGAATGGGCGAGGAATATTTCCCCGGCTTCTTCATCAATAACAGATTCACAGCACTTGACGGCTGGCTTGACGCTGATTCTCCCATGTGGGACGATGTAAGCTCAGTTATTGAGCAGTACAGCTATAACGGCGAACATTACTATTTCCCCTATGCTATGACTGCTACAGGCTACGCTGTTACATATAATGCGGCAGAGCTGGAAGAAATCGGCGCTCCCGACCCTATGGAGCTTTACTTCTCGGGTAACTGGACATGGAATGAATTTGAAGAAATCATGATTCAGTGGAAAGCAAGCAACCCTGACAAGTATCCCTTATCCCTTCCTGAAAGCTTCGGTGTTCAGTTTGCTGCAACAACAGGCACATCTGTTATTCAGTTCACAGGAACCGAAATTATCAACAATATGAAAGACCCCAACGTAATGAGAGCAATGGAATTCGTTGAAAAGCTCAAGCGTGAAGAATACGTATGGGAAGGCTGGCACGGTCCTGACGGACTTGATTCCTGGCTCGGCACTCTCTTCTTCATAATGCCTGCTGACTGGGCTCTCCCCTGCGGACAGGAAATCTTCTTCAAGAATCAGCTTGAAGGCGAAATCCGCACAGTTCCCATGCCCCGTGACCCCAACTCCGATACATACTATATGTATGGTGCAACTTCAGGCTACGTTGTACCTGCAGGCGCTTCCAACGTACAGGGTGCTGTTTCTTACATCCTTGCTTCAAGAATCTGGTCCACTGACCCTGATGTTGTAGCGGCTGAACGTGAAGAAAACCTCTACGACGGCGGTTACTTCTATATCAAGTGTTCTGAATGTAAGTACAAGTTTGAAAGCGAACGTGACTCCGAAGACGCTGTGTGCCCTGAATGCAACGCTCCAAGAAAAGCAAAGTTCAAGATGGTTTATACAGAAGACCAGCAGCAGGTATTTGACGACCTTATCGACACTTCCAAGTTCACATTTGTATTCGACTGCCACCGTGGTTTCGGCGACGATATCAAGCAGTACATCTTCGATGTATTCGACGGCCCTGTAAACTCTGACTCCAGCTACAGCCAGCTGCTCAGCGAATACTACAACGCAATTGAATCAGGTCTTGACCAGTATCGTTCCGATATGGCAGAAAATGCTGCTTCCTGATTATTGTAAAAACAATACGCAAACTCAAATCCCGCTGTTTATCAGCGGGATTTGATATTTATAGAACATTGACTTTTGATAGGGTTGCTGGTATAATTTATTTTATAGGAAACGGAATCTGATAAGGAGTATAAGTATGGTTGAGCTTAAAGAAATAACAAAGGATAATTTTGAAGAAATCTTAAACTTAAAAGTTTCTAAGCAACAGGAAGGTTTTGTGTCATCTGTTGCCTACTCGCTGGCTCAGGCATGGGTTTATAAAACAGCTTTTCCTTTTGCAATATACGCAGATAATAATCCTGTTGGATTTATTATGATGGGTTATTATGAGGCAAGAAAGCAATATACGTTATGGAAATTTTTAATAGATAAACATTACCAGAATAAGGGGTACGGAAGAAATGCATTGCAACTTGCCATGAATTATTTAATAGAAACTGTTGGTGCCAAAGAAATCTTTACAGGTGTTGCTTTAGGAAATGAAACTGCCAAACATCTGTATGGTTCTGTCGGTTTCAAAACAACCGGCATTATTGAAAATAATATGGAAGAAATGAGATATATCTGCGACCAAAATTAACCACAAGCGGTTTCCTTAAAATACAAACAAGCCGTGAAGAAATAAATTTCTTCACGGCTTAATCTTTTTATCCTTATTCACGTAATGCAAACTGTCCTACAAGGTCACGACAGGTATTTGACTGTGCAGAGAGCTGTTCGCTTGCTGCTGCAGTTTCTTCCGCTGTTGCGCTGTTGTTCTGGACAACTGTGGAAATCCTGTCAACACCTGTGGTTACCTGTCTTATTGCATCTGCCGCTTCGCCCGAAGTCTTTGCAATCTTACCGTTGATAACTGCGATTGCAACAGCGGCGTCGGAAACCGAGTTCATTCTTGCCGCAACCTCGCTTACAAGGCTGTTGCCGCGTTCGATTGCCGAAACAGTATTTTCAATAAGAGCTGTTGTATTGTTTGCAGCTTCTGCAGACTTGCCTGCGAGATTTCTTACCTCATCTGCCACAACCGCAAAGCCCTTGCCTGCGTCACCTGCACGGGCAGCTTCTACTGCCGCATTGAGGGCAAGGATATTTGTCTGGAAAGCAATATCTTCAATTGTCTTGATAATCTTCTTTGTTTCATCAGAGGACGCACTGATTTCATCCATAGCCTTTACAAGCTCATTCATCATTTCGTTCGCACTGACTACCTCATTACCTGCAAAACTTGTACGCTCGGTAGCTTCAACGGAATCAGCAGCATTGGAATTAATCATTTCGGAAATAAGGCTTATAGTTGCGGAAAGTTCCTGAATTGAGGAAGCCTGGTCGGTAGCACCCTGAGAAAGACTTGCAGAAGCGGAAGAAACCTGACTTGCACCGCTGTCAACCTGCTGTGCGGCAATATTGATTTCGGAAAGGGTTGCGCTGAGCTTGCGGTTGATTTCACGGATTGATTTCAGAATCTGTGAATAGTCGCCCTTATAGCTTTCTGCGCATCTTGTATCAAGGCAGAAATTTCCCTCGGACATTTCACCCAACATATAGTTGATATCATCAATAATTTCGGTCTGGAAGCTCTGGAAGAAATTTATCGCCTTTACTGTCTTGCCGATTTCGGTGCCATTTTCGGGATAATCAATAGTTTCACGCATATTACCCTCGGCAAAATCAAGCATTTTCTTCTCTATTTTCAAAATAGGACTGATAAGCTGCTTCAGTACGAACAGCATGAGCACAACCTGTACCCCAAAGGTAATTAAAATTGCAACATATGTAAGAGTGTTGGAGAAGGAAATCCAGTTCTGGTCATAGTCAATTCTTTCCTGCATACGTACGCTGAGGGATTCCTCAAAGGCGTCAAGCTGTGCGGAAAGGGTATTCATATATTCTTCGTATTCATCGCAGTAGATGTTGATGGAAGCTGCCTTGGTGTCGCCGTTCTTGGCAAGTGCGGCGGAGTCCTCCTCAATTATTGCAAGCTGTTCGCCTGTTGCAACAATTGCTTCAATCATTGCGATTTCATCCTCGTAAAGACCGATTTCATACATTCTGGAAATGCTGTTTTCGCGGCGCATATCAACCTTTTTTTCCTGTAAATATGCGTCATAATATGCCTGGTTGCCTGTTACGGCGTAGGCTCTTACCTCACGGATAAGATATTCGGAAGCACTGCGATACTGCTCACAGCAGGAATAAAGCTCATATTCTTCCTCATATGATACATTCAGACGGGAGTTGAGGGCTGTAACTGTAAGTGTGCCGAGGAAGCTTATAAAAAGCATTACTATTGATAAAATTGTAAGTATTTTCGCTAAGGTAGACTGTTTTACATTTCCCATAATAAAACACCTCGTTTTTATTGTTAATATTTATTATATCATTTTTTGACATAAAAGTAAAGTTTTTACTATGAGCTTTATGCCGAATTTTGAGAGTTAATATTGTTCACAATCACCAATATACAGAACAAACCCGACACATCAGATGTGTCGGGTGTATGCGTTTTGTTCTTTAAAAGACGACTCGCCTTAATAATTTTCCTTGCGTACTTCAAAGAAGCTCTGAGGATGAGCACATACGGGACATACGCCGGGAGCCTTCTTGCCCATTACAAGGTGACCGCAGTTGCGGCATTCCCACAT
>CAZGRB010000053.1:0-12361 GCA_964527695.1 uncultured Ruminiclostridium sp. | reverse complement strand
TTGAAACAGGCAGACTTATCGGCAGAAGCGAGGGTGTGCTTGTGGGAATTTCCTCGGGTGCTGCTGCATGGGCGGCTATTGAGCTTGCAAAACGTCCCGAAAACGAGGGCAGGAACATTATCATTCTTTTCCCAGACACAGGAGACAGATATCTTTCAACTCCGCTTTTCTCTGAATGATTGACATTTCTCGTGGCTTTATGATACAATATACGGGAGGTGTCTGATATGATGATTTCAACAAGAGGCAGGTATGCCCTGAGGGTAATGATTGACCTTGCGGAACATGAAACCGACGGTTATATACCTATGAAGGAAGTGGCAAAGCGGCAGGATATTTCCCTGAAATATCTGGAAAGAATACTGCCCGTTCTTGTAAAAAACGGACTCGTGGAAGGAGTCCACGGAAAAGGCGGCGGATACAGGCTGAGCCGTAAGCCTGAAGCCTGTACCGTAGGAGAAATACTGAAACTCACCGAGGGTAATCTTGCTCCCGTTGCTTGTCTCGGCTGTTCGGCTGAGCCCTGTGAAAAAAAATCCGCCTGCAAAACTCTTTCCATGTGGACAGAATTTCATCGGCTTACCAACGAATATTTCGACGGAATTACCATTGCCGACCTTTCAAAAGGAACGGCAGTATAATTTTTCGTTGTTGCAATTTTTCAAAAAAAGTAGTATAATGTTGTGTAAAAACGACAGGAGCGCTTATATAAATGGATACAGAAAAAAAGACTTTTAAATATCGTCTTAAAACCGAAATTATCGATAAACTGTCGGTGCGCCGTATTTTGATATATTGTCTCGGCTTTTTCCTTATTGCAATCGGCATAAGCATCTCCGCCAAATCTTCCCTCGGTGTTTCACCCGTAAATTCGGTTCCCTACACCGTAAGCCTGCTGACAGGCTTTGAACAGGGGTTATGCACAACAGTATTTTTTCTGTTTCTTATTCTGGTGCAGTTTTTAATTTCGCCCAAAAACTTTTCTCCCTTTTCGTTTTTACAGATAATATGCTCGTTTATTTTCGGCTGGTTTGTAACGCTTGCAAATATCTGTACCTCATTCATACCTACCCCCGAAAGCTATTTAATCAAAATGATTTACATAATTGTAAGCCTGTTCTTTGTGGCATTGGGAGTTTTCCTGTATGTCAATTCCGATTTACTCCCTCTTCCCAGCGAAGGAGTAATGCTCACCTTTTCAAAAAGAACAAATATTCCGTTTCATATATGTAAAATCGGATTTGATTGCTCAGTGGTTGTAATCGCCGCACTTATTTCCCTTATTTCAAGGGGAGAGCTTCTCGGTGTCAGAGAAGGGACGATAATTGCCGCAGTTTTCGTCGGAATGATTATAAAGCCTGTTGCAAGGTGCTTTTTAAATAAGCTTAAAGCTTTTCTTGACAACTGAATCACAGAAAAAACACTCCGCTTTCAGACGCAGTTCTCTGAAAGCGGATATTTTTTATTTAAGCATAATTACGCCTCCCTGTGTTGACAACCTTCTTAAAAACAGGTATAATTAATTTAAGTATATGCTGTTTCCTTGCAGCATCAGCAATTTAAAAACAAGAGGTTTTATTATGAAGAAAGTGCTGATAACAGGCGGAAGCCATGCCGAACTGCCCATAATAAGATATGCAAAGGAAAAAGGCTGGTTTGTTATAACCACAGGCAGCAATAAGGACGGTATGGGACATAAAAAAGCTGACAAATATGTCTGCGGCGACTTTTCCGACAAGGAATTTGTGTATAATCTTGCTCTTTCCGAAAGGGTTGACGGTATTATTTCGGGCTGCAATGATTTCGCTTATCTTTCAACTGCCTATGCCTGCGAAAAGCTGGGGCTGAGCGGCCACGACAGCTTTGAAACCGCCTCTGTAATCCACCACAAGGACAGCTTCAGAGCGCTTACAGCTTCGCTTGGCATAAGAACACCCAAGGCTGTAAGATGCTCCGATAAGAATGAGCTTGAAAAGACGCTTGCGGAATTTTCCTACCCCGTTCTTGTAAAGCCTGTTGACCTTACAGGCGGCAAGGGGGTTAAAGTGTGCGTAAATTCGGACGAAGTACGCACCGCCTTTGAAGAAGCTATAAGCGTTACCCGTGAAGCCTTTGTTATTGTTGAGGAATATATCAGCGGCACAAACCACGGTACATCGGTTGTAATAAAAAAGGGGAAAATTCTGGGCGGAATCTGCGATAACGAGCTTTATTACATGAATAGATATCTTGTATCGGGTGCCTGCTCCCCGTCAAAAATTTCAGCGGATACTGTCTCACAGCTTTACAGCGATATTGAAAAAATCGCCGCAGAGCTTAACCTTGCCGACGGCGTTTTTCACACTCAGTTCATTGTTACAAAAGACGGCACGCCCGTCATAATCGACCCTTGCCGCAGAGCACCGGGGGATTTATATATACTTTTTGCAAAGTACGCCACAGGAATTGATTTTCCCGCTGTTTTCGCCGAAGCTGAAACAGGCGGCGAAATACCCGACAGCTTCGATGCCTGCTGCCGAAACATTGCCCGTGTCTGTGTAATGACCGACAGAAACGGACGATACGGCGGAATAGAAATGTCCGAAGAGGTTGAAAAACATATCATTGATAAAATGATATGGGCTGAAGCAGGCGAAGAAATTGACGATTATTGCAAATACAAGGCAGGCATACTGTTTCTGGAATACGACAGCGCAGAAGAATTGTACGACTGCTTTGAGAATTTCCACGAGCGTGTAAAAATAAAGATCATATAAGGGAAAGGAATTAAAATGAAGAAGTATATTGTTACTATCGGCATGGCAGGCGCAGGCCGTGCAACCGAGCTTCACATGGAGGCTTACAGCCGTGTAAAGGATGTTCAGTTAAGATATAAAAAGGTTCTCGCAAAGCATTATGAACGGGCGCAGGCTGCAGTTCTGCGCTGGGGCTTTGAAGAAGCTGTGCACGATTTTGAAGAGCTTATAAACGACCCTGAAATTGATGTCATTGATATATGCACTCCACCTTACACACACGAAGAAATGATTATACGTGCCCTTGACGCAGGCAAGCACGTTATCTGCGAAAAGCCCCTTACGGGTTATTTCGGCATGGAGGGAGATATTGCCCCTATCGGCAAGACCGTGTCCAAGCGTAAGATGTACGAGGAGCTTCTTGTTTCCATGGAAAGAATCAGGGAGGCGGTTGACAGAAGCGGAATGAAATTCATGTATGCCGAGAATTTCATTTATGCCCCTGCAATTCAGAAAATTGCGGAGGTTATTACCAAGAAAAAAAGCCGCATACTCTGTCTCAAGGGCGAAGAAAGCCTCAAAGGCTCAAGCTCCGCCGTTGCTGGCGAATGGGATAAGACAGGAGGCGGCACCTTTACCCGTACAGGAAGCCACCCTCTTTCCGCAATTCTGTGGCTGAAGCAGGTTGAAGCAAGGGCAAGAGGCGTGGAAATCGGAATTGAAAGCGTAATTGCCGATATGGGATATATAACAAACACCCTTTCCGATTATGACCACCGCCATATTGCCGCACGTCCCAACGACGTAGAGGACTTCGGCACTGCAATCATCACCTTTACCGACAAGACCAAGGCGATTATTATGGCAACCGATACCCTTCTGGGCGGAAGCAAGAACTATATCGAAGCCTACTGCAATGACGCGGCGCTTACCTGCACTCTTACCCTCAATAACCTTATGAGTTCCTATTTCCTTGACGAGGAGCGTCTTGACGATGTATATATTTCTGAAATGCTGCCCTCAAAAACAGGCTGGAATCACCCCTTTGTGCTTGATGATGTTGTCAGAGGCTACCGTGACGAAATGCAGGATTTCATGGAGGCAGTGGCATTTGACAGAGAGCCTGTTGCAGGCTTTCAAATCGCATACGATACCGCTAAGATAACATATGCTTCATATATGTCAGCCGAAGAAGGCAGACGAATTGATATAGACGGGAAGAAGGAATAAAAACTATGTCCAAGGAATTACTATCGTTTGTTATTCCCTGCTACCGCTCCGAAAAAACAATTGAGAGCGTGGTACAGGAAATAATTGACACCTGTGCACAGAAACCTGAGCTTTTCGATTATGAAATAATACTTGTATGCGACGCCTCGCCTGACAACGTATGGGGCGTAATAAAAAGAATTGCGGAAAACAATAAAAAAATAAGCGGCCTGTGCTTTTCAAAGAACTTCGGTCAGCACGCCGCCCTTATGGCAGGTTTCAGGAGAGCAAAAGGCGATATTATCGTTGCCCTTGACGACGACGGGCAGTGTCCAATCGAATCATTGTACGAGCTTATCGACTCGGTTCATTCGGGCAATGATATTGTCTTTGCACGTTATCCTAAAAGAAGCGAAAGCCTTTTCCGCAGAATGGGAAGCATGGTAAACAAGAAAATGGCGGAAATAATGATAGAACTGCCTAAAAATATCGACGGCACCAGCTTCTACGCAATGAAAAGCTTTGTTGCAAAGGAAATGGTAAAGTACGACCATTCCTATCCTTATATAGGCGGTCTCGTAACCCGCACCACACGTAGTATCGGGAACGTTGACACCGTTCACCGTGCACGTCTTGAGGGAAAATCAGGCTATACCTTAGGAAAGCTTATCGCCCTGTGGATAAACGGCTTTACCGCTTTTTCCGTAAAGCCTCTCAGAATTGCCACAATTCTCGGATGTATCTGCGCTATTGCAGGCTTTGCGGCAGGAATTGTATTTATTGTTCAGAAGCTTATAAATCCCGATATAGTTGTGGGATTTACTTCCATTATTTCGGTAATCCTGTTTATCGGCGGACTTCAGATGCTTATGCTGGGGCTTATCGGCGAATACATAGGCAGAATCTATATCTGTATAAATAAATCGCCTCAGTATGTTATCCGTGAAGAAGTAAACACCGAAACTGACAAGGAAGCGACAGAGGTATGAAAAAAATAAAGCCGTATATAATTCTGCACATAATACTTTTTATCAGTTCCCTTGGCGGAATCTGCTCAAAAACCGCAGCAGCAAAGCCATTTCTGTCCTTTGAATTCTGCCTTTTCTACGGACTTATGATTCTGATTCTGGGCGTTTATGCAATCCTCTGGCAGCAGGTGCTTAAAAGCCTGCCGCTGAATGTTGCCTATGCCAATAAATCAGTTGTAATGATATGGAGCGCTTTGTGGGGAGTGCTTTTATTTAACGAAACCATCACCCTCAGCAACATTATCGGCACAATTATCGTGCTTGCAGGTGTAATGCTTATGGTATGGGAGGGGGATAAAAAGAATGAATGAGCTTATGATTTATTCGGGAATAATGCTCGTCAGCATTCTTATTTCCTCAGTTTCACAGATAATGCTCAAAAAGAGCGCACAGAAGCAGTACTCCTCAAAAATAAAGGAATACCTTAACCCCATGGTGATTATCGCCTACGGTCTGTTTTTCGGCTGTACGCTTATAACAATGTTTTCCTACAGGGTAGTGCCGCTCAGAATGGGACCCATTCTTGAATCGGCAGGCTATATCTTCGTTGCGGTGCTGAGTTATATTTTTCTTAAGGAAAAGCTGTCAAAGCGTCAGCTTATAGGCATGGTGCTTATAATCGGGGGGATTGTGGTGTATAATCTGGGGTTCTGACCCAAGGTTGCATTTCCTCTTAAAAAGTGGTATACTAACCCTGTAAACAAACCCGAAAGGATTTTATAATTATGTTCAATGCTGAAAAAATCAAAAACGACTGTGTCGAATGGATAAAGGAATTCTTTGAAAAGAACGGAAAGGGCTGCAATGCCGTTATCGGCATTTCAGGCGGAAAGGACAGCTCCGTTGCCGCTGCCCTTTGCGTGGAAGCACTGGGTGCTGACCGTGTAATCGGCGTGCTTATGCCCTGCGGCGAGCAGTTCGATATTTCCTGCTCCTATATGCTGGCGGAGCACCTGGGTATAAAGCATTATGTGGTAAATATCAAGGACGCTGTGGAGGGTCTCAAAAATGCAATCCCCGAAAATCTTGAGCTTTCAAACCAGAGCCTTGTAAATCTTCCTCCCCGTATCAGAATGTCAACCCTCTACGCTGTTTCCCAGAGCTGCAACGGCAGAGTTGTAAACACCTGCAATCTGTCCGAGGACTGGGTAGGCTACTCCACACGCTACGGCGACGCGGCAGGCGATTTCAGCCCCTTATGCAACCTCACGGTAGCAGAGGTAAAGGAAATCGGACGTCTTTGCGGACTGCCCGACGAGCTGGTTGACAAGACTCCTATCGACGGACTCTGCGGAAAAACCGACGAGGACAACTTAGGCTTTACCTATGCAATGCTCGACCGTTATATCCGTACGGGCGAAATAGATGATATAGAAATCAAGGCAAAAATCGACGGTATGCACGAAAGAAACCTGTTCAAGTTACAGCTTATGCCCTCGTTCAAGCCTGAAATCTGAGTTTACAGCTGAAATTTTTAAACTAAAGGAGGCGGTATTATGCGCAGAAAAAGTATTGCCAACCGATGGCTTTTCAACAGCTTCGGTGTTGTTGCAATTCTTCTTGTAGTGCTGAATATTGCCTTCTATTTTGTTATCAGGAATTTCTATTACAGCAGTGTAAGACAGTACATTGAAACCGAAGCAAGTATTGTTGCAGGCGTACTGGAACGCTTCTATGACGATACATCAAGCGACTATACTGATGAAATGCGTACTGCTGTTGAAGAATTTGAAAAGAAGAACTATGCGGAGCTTATGGCAATAAATGCCGAAGGTACGGTTTTCCTCTCCAGCAGCGGTTTTTCACCTGCCGAGGAGTTAATGCCCGACTATGAAAAGGCGCTTGCCTCCTCGGAGGGCTCAGGCTATCACATAGGTTATCTCAAAAATTCGGAAAAGTATATGGCTGTGACCGTACTGCTAAAATCGGGAGCTTCTGTTTCAAAAAGTGCAATACGGATAATTACCTCTCTTGACGGAATTGACTCCCAGATTGTAGCGCTTACCATAGCCATAGGCGCAGTAAGCGTTATGATAATTATTCTGGTGCTTGTTCTGGGAATGTACTTTATAAAGTCTATTGTCCACCCCATACGCCGTATCGGCACAAACGCCCGTAAGCTTGCCGCAGGTGATTTTTCCGCACGAATCGAAATTGAGCAGGACGACGAGATAGGAGAGCTGTGTTCCGTGTTCAACTATATGGCTGACGAACTTGAAAACACCGAAAATATAAAGAATGAATTTATTTCCTCCGTTTCCCACGAACTGCGCACACCTCTTACTGCAATAAAGGGCTGGAGTGAAACGATAAATGAAATTGACGACCCTGCGACACGCAAAAAAGGGCTGGGAATTATTACAAGAGAAACCGAGCGCCTTTCCTCCATGGTTGAGGAGCTGCTTGATTTCTCACGTATGCAGAACGGCAAATTCTCCATGCAGATGTCAGATACGGATATTATTGCAGAGCTTGCGGACGCAGTGCTTATGTACGGCGAAAAGGCAAAGGACGATAATATTGCCATAGCTTTTGAAGCAGACGAGGATATTGCAATTGTAAACGGGGACAAGAACCGCCTTCGTCAGGTATTCATAAACATTATCGACAACGCTATAAAATATTCCGCATCAGGTGGCACTGTTACAATCACCACCGAAAAAAATTCCGAGCGTATTGTAATTTTTATTGCAGACACAGGCTGCGGAATTTCAAAAACCGATTTACCCAAAATCAAGAACAGATTCTACAAAGCAAACAATACCGTCCGTGGCTCGGGTATCGGTCTTGCGGTAGCGGATGAAATCGTAAAAATGCACGGCGGCTCTCTGGATATCAGCAGCGAGCTTGGCAAGGGCACTACCGTTTCAATTACTCTGCCTCTGGTATGATGTAAACTCTGGTTGCGGGCTTGCAAACCGCTTTATAAAGCCAATGCAACCAGAATATACACAATTTTTTAAAATTGAAAACCCGAATAGGTGGCGCAACCGATACTGATTTGCTATAATGTAATCAGCTTAAGCGAATGAAATTTTAACACCATCTATTAAATGAAAGGGCGAAATTATGAATATCGAAATAGCTAACAGACTTGTTAATTTAAGAAAGGAAATGGGACTCAGTCAGGAACAGCTCGCAGAAAAAATCGGTGTATCAAGACAGGCAGTAAGCAAATGGGAGCGAAGCGAAGCCTCCCCCGACACCGACAACATCATTCTCCTTGCACGATTATATAATATATCTCTAGACGAACTTTTACGTACCGAAGACGATATCCCTCAGACAGAGGGAGCGGCGGTAGAAAAAGCCAACGATGTGTCTGAAGACCCTGAAGCAAGCGGCTTTAAGCAGGCGGAAGCTGAAACGGCAGAAGAAACTGCCGAAGAAAATGCTGACGGATATTATAAGGAAGCCGCCAACGGCGATAAGGTACATATCGGCCCCGGCGGAATAGATGTTCACGACCACCATGGCACAAAGGTGCACGTTGGCTTTGACGGAATTTATGTAGACAATGCGGACAATGGCGACAATGTCCGTGTAGGCAAGAACGGCGTATTCATAAATGATGAGCATTATAAGGATATAAAGGACTACTGGCGCAACAGACCTCGCAATAAGTTTACAATTCCCATTGTTATGATTTCCGTAATAGCTTTTTTAGGTTTTGGCTTTTATGGTATGCCGGGATTCGGCGGCAATGGCTGGGACTGGAGTTGGATTTATCTGCTTATGATTCCCACTCTTTGCTCTCTTGAAACTGCAATCCGCAGAAAAAATCCCTCACGTTTTGCCTATCCTGTACTTATGATATTTCTTTTCTGCTTTGCTGGTTTTTTCGCCAATCAGAACGCATGGGTGCTTTTCGTAACAATCCCTATTTATTATGTCCTGTGTGATATAATTAAGGGAAAAAAAGCCAAGCTTCATATTTTTCCTGTTTTAGTTGCCTGTATGTATGTTGCCGCAGGACTTATGACAAATATCTGGCATCCCACGTGGATTATCTTCTTTACACTCCCCATTTTCTACTGGGCAATAGACATGATTAAGAAAAAATAATAGACAATAGGGGCTGCCGCCCCTTACTCTGCCAAGCCTTTTGTAAAAGGCTTGACCGAAAACTTTTAAATCTCGCTTCGCTCAATGAAAAAAAACAGAAAAGCGGCCTCCGTTAGCGTGTCCGCCATATAGAAATTTTTAACCCCGCCGTTTTTCAACTGCGGGGTTAGCTGTTTCTTATAAAAGGCAGGAACCGCCCAAGGCGGCTTGCCTTCACTTCAGGGATTTTGCAGTTTACTTCTTGAGACCGCCTAAAAGGTCGCCGAGACCGCCGAGCTTGTCAGCGATACCGTCAAAAGAAACCTTAGCCTTAACGCCGTCGATAACACTCTTGATCTGATCGTCGGGAAGGTTGATACCGAGAATGCCCTCAACTGCCTTGATAGGGTCCTTCTTGAAATCTTCGGCAAAATCGGGGTCAGCCTTTACCTTTTCAACGATTTCTTCAATTTTTTCTTTGATATCCATTTTCTTTCTCCTGTATGTAGTTGGTTTTATGAAAGACGGCGTATACCGTTTTTTCCTTAGTCCAATGTACCTGTAATAAGCCACTTGGGGATTACGCCGTTATCATAGAGGGCGAGAAACAGACGTATCAGAAGGCTTATTGCGGCAATAACGATAGCTGCGATTGCAAGACCTTTATTGCGCTTGCCTCCTGCGAAGCCTGCAATACCTGCCGCAAGCGCAAGAGGGTCAAGTATAAGCGAGATTATGAAGCAGCCGATAATTGATGCAACAAAGCTGAAGATTGTACAAACGTCATACCATGTAAAATCGGGCTTCTTCATAACAACCACAGGTGCGAGCGGAACGGGAGCTGCATTCGGATTGGTTGTATTTTCGGGCATAGGTCCGAATTCGGGGGAGCCGCAGCTGTTGCAGAAATTATTTTCATCTTTATTCATAGTGCCGCATTTTAAACAAATTTTCATATTGATTTCCTTTCCCTTCTTTTAAAAGTATACATTAATATAGTAAAATTATACCAAAAAACAGCTTTTTTGTCAATACATAAAGGGCAGTCTGTAAAAATTCGGAATATTTTGAAAAAAGGGCGGAAAAGCCTTGACAATCGGGATTAAATGTGATAGAATAATCTTACCTCGAAAAGGGGCTTATTTTTTTGCGCATTTTTTGCGTATATGTCCCTTCCGCAGTTAAGGGTATTGCGGATATACGAGGGAGGCTTAGTTCATTCAAAAGAATGAATAATAAAATAGGAGGTGCCGAAATGAGAGTTAAAATTACACTCGCTTGTACTGAATGCAAGCAGCGCAATTACAACACCAAGAAAAACAAGAAGAACGACCCTGACAGAATCGAGCTTAACAAGCACTGCAAGTTCTGCCGCAAGCACACTCTCCACAAGGAAACCAAGTAAGGAGGATCAGTATGGCAAACGAAAAGGCAGCAACAAAGTCTTCTGCACCCAAGGCACAGAAGAAATCAGTTGTGAAGTATTTTAAAGACGCCAGATCCGAATTCAAGAAGGTAGTGTGGCCGTCGAGAAAGCAGGTTATCAACAATACTATTGTTGTTATCGTTTCGATGGTTGTAAGCGGTTTGGCTATCTGGGGCGTAGACACGCTGTTTATGTTCCTGATTAAGCTTATGCTTGGCAAGTAAGTTCGTTTTATGACGCAAATTGAGAAGTAAGGGGATTTAAGATGTCAGAAGCTAAATGGTATATTTTACACACCTATTCCGGTTATGAGAATAAGGTTGCAAACGACATTAAAACATTGGCAGAAAACAGAAATCTTCAGCATCTTATTGAAGATGTAATGGTTCCTATCGGTCCTGCGACAGATGACTACGGAAAGCCCATTCTCGACAGAGAAGGCAACCAGAAGGAAGAAAAGCTGTTCCCCTGCTATGTGTATGTCAAGATGGTTATGACAGACGAGTCCTGGTACATCTGCCGCAATACAAGAGGCGTTACCGGATTTGTAGGTCCCGGGTCAAAGCCCATTCCGCTCACAGAAGAGGAAGTTATCAATCTCGGCGTTGTGAAGAAGGTTTCCGAAGCTACGGTTGCAGTAGGCGATATGGTAAATATCATATCCGGTGCGCTTGAAGGCTTCGAGGGTACGGTTAAGGAAGTAGATGAAGCCGCAGGTACTGTTCTCGTTACAGTTGCAATGTTCGGCAGAGAAACACCTACTACCTTAGAATTATCAGCAGTTGAGAAAATCAACTAAACGTTACGTTTTTTTTGGAGGTAATTAAAAATGGCTCAGAAAGTAGTCGGATTTATTAAATTACAGATTCCCGCAGGTAAAGCTACACCTGCTCCCCCTGTTGGCCCTGCATTAGGTCAGCACGGTGTTAATATTATGGCATTCACAAAGGAATTCAACGAGCGTACAAAGAATGACGCAGGTCTTATTATCCCTGTTGTTATTACTGTTTACGCTGACAGAAGCTTCTCTTTCGTTACAAAGACTCCCCCCGCTGCCGTTCTTATCAAGAAGGCTTGCGGTATCGAAACAGCTTCCGGTACACCTAACAAGACTAAGGTTGCTAAGATTACTAAGGCTCAGGTTCAGACTATCGCTGAACAGAAGATGAAGGATCTCAACGCAGCCTCCGTTGAAGCAGCTATGTCTATGATTGCCGGTACAGCTCGTTCTATGGGCGTTGAAGTTGTTGACTAATCCCATTTTACAACAAAGTAAGTACGATTAATAAAATTTATGCGTGGGAGGTTTTATACCGTTTGACCACAAGGAGGATTTTAAATGAAGCACGGAAAGAAATATGTTGAAAGCGTAAAGCTCGTTGAAAACGGTAAGTTCTACGAAGTAAGCGAAGCTTGCGATTTAGTTTGCAAGACTGCAAAGGCAAAGTTTGACGAAACAGTTGAAATTCACGTAAGACTCGGCGTTGACTCCCGTCACGCTGACCAGCAGGTAAGAGGCGCTGTTGTATTACCTAACGGTACAGGTAAGACTGTAAGAACTATGGTATTTACAAAGGGCGATAAGATTGCCGAAGCTCAGGCTGCAGGCGCAGATTACATTGCTGACGACGATACAGTTAAGAAGATTATGGACGGCTGGATGGACTTCGACGTTGTAATCGCTTCTCCCGATATGATGGGCGTTGTTGGTCGTTTAGGTAAGGTTTTAGGCCCCCGTGGTTTAATGCCTAACCCTAAGGCAGGTACAGTTACACCTGATGTTGCTAAGGCTGTTACAGACGCTAAGGCAGGTAAGATTGAATACCGTCTTGACAAGACAAACATTATCCACTGCCCCATCGGTAAGGCTTCTTTCGGTCAGGCTAAGCTTGAAGAAAACTTTGAAGCTCTTATGGGCG
>CAZGRB010000052.1:0-12399 GCA_964527695.1 uncultured Ruminiclostridium sp. | reverse complement strand
GCGTGTACTCCGTTCTCGGTATAAATATGGACGGAAAGAAGGAGATTCTCGGCACATGGATATCAGAAAATGAGTCTGCAAGCTTCTATGCAAGCATCTGTTCCGACCTGAAAAATCGAGGTGTTACGGACATTTTCGTGGCTTGTCACGATAATCTGACAGGATTATGCACAGCAATAAACTCAATTTTCCCCAAAACCAAAAATCAGCTTTGTATCGTTCATCAGATTCGGAACAGCTGTAAATTTGTTCCCTACAAGGACAGAAAAGCTGTGTGTGCTGACCTGAAAAAGATTTATGGCGCAGTCAATCTTGATGACGCCGAGTATGCAAAAGAAGAGTTCCGCGAGAAGTGGGACAAGAAGTATCCCAGCATAATCAAGTCGTGGGACAAGAACTGGTCTGAGCTCACAACTTTCTTCGAATATCCGCAGGAAATCCGGAAGATAATATACACAACAAATGCGGTTGAAAGCTACCACAGAATGGTAAGAAAATTCACAAAATCCAAGGCGGTTTTCCCGACAGACGATTCTATCCGCAAGGTCATTTACATGAGCGTTGTGGAGATTTCAAAAAAGTGGACAATGCCTGTCCGTGATTGGGGATTTGCTTACTCTCAGTTTGCTATATTCTTTGAGGACAGGTTCGCAGCCTGACGGCTGTTGGGGACTCTGTCCCCAAACCCCTGAGGTTTATCCGCTTGGGAATATCCGGTGAAAAACAGAAAAGCAGCAACTTTTCCGTTACTGCTTTCACCGTTTTATTCCGCAGCTCGCGTCGGGTCAATCCTCAGCGTTGCCCTCTTTGGCTGCATTTTTAGTACTGGTTTATTTTTATGGGTTAATTCCATTTACACAGTTTATTTTTCGGAACTCTCACTTATCCTCTATACCATTTTGTGTGTCTGCAATCAGCTCATCAATTAACTTCTGTGCTTCCTGCAAATTGTTATCGCTCACTGCCTCTCTCAACCGTTTAAGCTGGCGCAATAACGCTCTTAAATAAGCCTTAAAAATCAATGCTTCTTCGTTCATTTCAAATGCCTCCTTTTTTCTCTTCTGCTACTGTGTCAAGTAGTTCCAGAATTTCATCCTTTGTGTACGTTTCTTTTGTGTCTTTAGAAATCTGCAAGCGTAAATTGTAAAGCATAGCCAGTTTAGCATCAGCTCTTTCTATATCTGTTGTATACATTTCTCTTTCCATATAAACCTCCTGTATTATTACTTGTCCAGAAATGCCTCAGGCATATATTTATAAACCATAATTTCCTCATTCTCATCAGGCAAGCTTGATGCAAACTCCTTTGCCTTTTCAGGTATTGTTTGTGCTATTAATTCCTCTAATTTTGTAATAAAATCAGGTCTTTTATTTTCTTCAATGCCAGAATAAACAGCACCTAACTTTTCTATCACATGGTTGCTATGATAGTTTTTACGTTCTGCCCTCAATATGAAATATTTAATGTCTCTTTTATTATAAGTAGCTCTTGCAAAAAGTTTTATAGCCTTTGGACCCATGCCACGATTGCGTTTTTCTTCAACAAGTTCGATACCAATTTCAGGCGTGTCGGATTTTGAATGCTGAAACTCAATATTTCCGCAATACTCATTATTGCTGTCATAGATTGAATAATTACGTTCCACATACGATGATATAAGGCTTCTTACAAATTTGTCTCCTTCCCGATACATACCAATCATTTCTTCATCATCAAAGCACAACCTGAAATAATCTTCCATATCCTCTTCTGATAAATGATAGATAATTATTTCACCGTCTGTCGCATAAATCTCCCTTTCCATATAATCCACCTCCGTTACTGCTTGTCCAGAAATGCATCAGGATAATACTTGTATATCAAAATATCCTCACCTTCATCATGACTTCTTATAAAATTATCTTTAAATTCATCTGATAAAGGTTTTCCAAGATTTTTCTCGATGCGTGCAAAAAATTCGTCTGTTGTACATCCTTGTAGCCCCTCATAGATACACCCCAGCTTTTCCATCATGTGACGGCTGTGGGTGTTTTTTCGCCTGGCTCTCAGCACAAAATACTCAACAGGCTTATCGGCATAATAGGTCTGAGCGAGAAGTTTCACCGAACGTGGACCGATGCCCATATTTCTCTTATGCTCAAGCAGTTCAATACCGATTTCAGGTGTTTCGGCATCAGGATTGTGAAAACAAGCATTTCCGCAATACTCACCGTTAATGTCAAATACTGAATAATTGCCTGTAGTGTACTCGTAAACGAGTTTCCACGCTACTTCATCGCTGGTTCTGATTCCATTAATTAATTTTAAAACTTGTTCTCTGAGCTTGAGGTAGTTTTCCTTGTCTTCTTCTGCGATGTGAAATAAAGTTATAACACCATCCGTCGCATAAATCTCTCGTTCCATTTTTTCCTCCTTCGTTGTTATATTCCGATATACTCATACATATTTTCCACGCATCTTGGCTTGTACTGGGGATATGTATATTCATCGGCACTGCTTATTGCTTTCTCAAAAGCCTTCTCAAATTCAATAAGACGGCTCATTTCTTCCTTTGCTTTAAGACGTTCACGCTCTACCTGCTGCAGCTTATAGAACACTTTTGCTGCCTGACAGGCATTGAGCTTCGTGGATTCTTCTCTTGCAAAGTGGCGTATATCAAGAATAATCTTGTCATAGTTGCTTATTTCGGAAGCCAAGTCACTCATTTTAGCTTTCAGCATTATCGCTGTTGAATAATTTATATCAGATAAAACTGATTCATCTTCATCAGAATCATTTTCATAAATATCGCAATCGGTAATATGCGTAATCCGGTACAGATGACGTTCATTGCAGCTTATCTGATTATTAAGAATATTATTTGCAACATCATAACTGAATTTTGTTGCTTCAGATATGTTGAAGCATATCGACAGCGAGGCATTTGCATGCACATGAATATAGCCGTCACTGCGTTTCAGAACGTAATACTTGCAGCATTCTTCATTAATATTGCTTGTTCCGAAACTTACCTTAAGAGCTTTTTCAATTTTAATCATGACATCTTCTCTGACACGCCCTCTGTAATCTGTGAGCCTTGTTTTGTCAATGGTTTTAATCTGTTCAAGGCAGATAGTGCTTGGCAATTTCAGAATTTTCGTATCGTAAAAGCAAACATGCGTGGGCAAAAGCTTTTTGGATCTGCTTGTTATAATAGCAACAATTACTGTCGGAGAATAAAGATTGCCCTTATCATTCTGCAGTATTATTACCGGACGTAATCCGCACTGTTCACTGCCTATATTTGCGGTTTTATCACCTAGATTTGCATAGAAGATATCGCCCCTGTTATAAGTAATTATTTTTTCGCAAGCTGTCATCTGCATATTATCACCACCTTAAACTCATCAAAACACTTACAACCGCTGCAATGATAATGAATAACGGAACTATAAGCCAATCGGGAACATTACTGATATCACCGCCGAAAAGAAAGCCTGCAATTGCGGCAGCTATGATTATCGATAATATTGTAATAATAAGTGCACCGCAACCTGACATACCGCCGCTGCTTTTGCGATTGGAGGTAAACTGAGGCTTTTCGTTCTTGTCATCAGTTACATCCTTATAAATCTGATATTCAATAAAATTGTCCTGCCAGTCCTTTTTACCGTCGTGATTCCAGTCGTGAAATGCCATAGTATGTACCTCCTGTCGTTTTTATCATTCTATCATCTTTTCTGTACCATTTACTGTACATCAAGCCTGAATCTTAGAATTGTTTCTCCCGCTGTTGTTCCTTTCAGAATATTTTTGACATCCTCGCTTAATGACTTACCTGTAGCATTTTCAAAGCTTGCAATAAGCTCGTCATTGTTATCAATTTCGGTGTCAAGAGAAACCACATTCAGTTTTTCAAGCATTCTTCTGCAGCAGGTATTCTTTTCGTGTGTCCGCATAAGAAAGCAACTGATATTATTATCTATATGATACTGCTCTGCAAACAACCTTACCGCTTTTGCGCCAATACCTTGACCACGCTTGTCCTCAAGCAACTCAATGCCGATTTCAGGCATATCTGAACCGTCGTTCTGAAGCACAATATTTCCGCAGTATTCTGAATTCTTATAAATCGCATAATTTCTGTCTGTCAGGTCAAACGCGGAACGCCACATTATTTCTGCCAGTTCTTTATTAGTATAAAGTATCGGAATATCTGTGACCTGTAATTTAAGTCTGAAGTAATTATCCTTGTCATCATCTGAAAGGGGATACAGTGTTAAGTCGCCATCGATTGCGTATTTTATTCTTTCCATTATAAATCTCCTGCACTTGTTTCATCGATAATTCCTTTTTGAGCTCTGCGTTCATCAAACTCTCTTATCACTTCTGCGGTTACACTGTTGTAATAAATGCTGATAATACCATTGTTCAGTGCAAATCCCATCTTCTTATACATCTGATATGCAGGAATATTCTTTTTCGTTTCAAGCATTATATAATCCTTGACAGAAAATAGCTTCATAAATGTGTCAAGCATATATGTACCATTTCCTTGTTTCTGATACTCAGGTTTAACTGCAAAAACATCAATAAAAATATGCTCGTTTTCAAGAATACTCGGCCTTCGTAAAGCTGTAATGAATCCCAGAACAACATCGTTTTCTTTCAGAATATAAGCGTATTTATCATAGTCGCCTATAAAGGGGCTGAAATATCGTACAAACGGCTGTTTATCACCACTGTAATATTCCGAAGGAAATGCCTCCATATATATTTTTCCGCATTCCTCAATGTCTTCTGTCTGCATTTCAATAAATTCTTTCATTTAAATACATCCTCCTTTGTTTTTTACATTATATCACACCTATCTGTCCCATTTGCTGTACAAAAACATATAACAAACCCACTTTATGTGATTTTTATAGGACAGAAATTAAGTATAATTATAGTTATAACAGTAAAAAGGAGTATCATATGGCTGACGAAACGAAAATCTACTTTCAGGAATTCAGGCTTGCAGATGGAACCTGGCGTAAAATCAAAGAAACAAAGCTTATCGGATATTGCCACTGTAAGCATCACAGCGGATACTTAACTGCAGCGCTGTTAAGAGAAAAGGACTGCCTTGCTAAAAGGTGCTTGTACCTCGAAAAGCATGAAGACCACCCATTTTGGATTCAATTACAAAAAGAAAAAGCGAAAGCAAATCACAGACCATCCCTGAGCGACATCAGAAGCCGTCTTGCAAATCCTGATGAAAAACTTGAAGCACTTGTAACAGCAGCACAACAAATCTGCGATGATGAGGGTTATCCAATTGTTATTACAAATATTGCTCACAAATCAAATGCAGAAGTTAATTATGAATATATTATTAATTACGTTTCCGATGATTTGTATGACGACTGGCATGCATACTTTAATCTTGCACTACTACTTGGAAAGAAATGTGGTGGCAAATACACTCTTAAACATGTGAAACTCCCCAACGGCGAGTATGCATCTATCGACGATTGGAACAACAGAAGAAAAAATTAAAAGGTTACGAATTGACAACCCCTGTCAACCTGAATAGAATAATAATCAAGGCGAGTGCACAAGCCAAAAATTCAGGAGGATATTTTTATGAACGGATTAAAATTTATAAGAACAAGATGTAATTATTCACAGGCTGCACTGGCTGAAATGCTTAACGTGAGCCGACAAGCAATCAATATGTGGGAGTCTTCCAAAAAGGCTATTCCGGAACCTCGCAGAGCAGAAATATGCGAGATTTTCGGAATTGAGAATCCTACGTGGCTGGATGAGATTGATGAGGAAATTGAAAAAGAAATATCAAAAATGGATATGTATAAAATAGTCGATAAAAATAATGATTCTATCGATACCGTAAGCGAACATTTTGTATTTAAGCCTGTTTCAAGACTAAAAGCGCCTAAAAATGTAAGTGGTGAACTTTCGCTTGATGAGGTGTGTGCTTTGAAACGAATTGAGATGAAAAATTTAATGAACGATATACAAGATTTTTCAGAAGGCATAGGCATTAAAAACTCATTTACAAGAATATATCGGATAAACACCACCTTACGCGTATTTCATGGTTTGTTGGATGCTATGAAAGTTTGTTACAAACAGCCGATTGAAGAGAAAATGCCTTTTGTATATATTGTGTTTGCAGTTATAGATGCATTGAATATAGCATTTGGCAATATAAGTGAAGAGGATGTTATTAACGCAAATCCTCCAAAGGCTAAGTATTACTACACTCCGCCCGTGTCTATTGAAGTAGCAAAATTAATCAAAAAGAACCTTGATGATAACTTAGCAGAATTACGTGAAGTAAGCCGTAAAGAAAAAAAGGAGACTAAAGAAAACAAAGCAGATTCTACAACCGTAACAAATCCTTAAAGCGGAATTTTTCACAAAATTGCTTTCTGCACAGATTATAGGACAGAAAACGAGTATAATAGTAATCAAGCAAAACAAATCAACTTAAATACAACATTCAGAGGAGTGACATTATGGATTTCTTTAAATCTGTTGGCAGTACAATTTTTTCAATCTTAGCAATAGTGTGTTTATTGTGGGGAATCGCAAATGATTCAACTCTTATCGGATTCATCGGTTTTGGAATTTGTATATTTGTTTCAATTAAACTTCTGAGCAGTGTTTCGAGCGAAACGTGGAAAGCTGCACATGAACTTGAAAAACAGAAACAATACAACAAATTAAACCGTGGATATAAATGTCCGAACTGCGGTATGAATGCAGGACATGAAATAGGTGCTTTCAATAAAGCGGCATCGGTCAGTGCGTTCGGTCTTGCTTCCGACAAGATAGGCAAAAACTACAAGTGTGAAAGTTGCGGATATATGTGGTAATCTCTATCCTTTCTATTGGACAGAAAACGAGTATAATAGTAATCAAGGAAAACAAATCAACTTAAACACAACAACGGAGGTACATACTATGTTTTTATTCTGGCTTTTAATCGCATTAGCAATCGGCGTTGGAGAAAACCTTAAGGACAGCTACGACGCATACAAGCATCCTTATCAGACACCTGATTGCTTCAAACCCAAGCCCTGAGAACAGGAGTATATTGACAGGAATAAGCATAAGTACAGGTAAGCTCATTTCTTCACCCTCTATATACGAATGCCCCGCATTTCATAATGCGGGGTGTTTGTATAGTAAATTTCTTATTGGCCTTTCAAAACGCCTCAAAAGTCTATTTCAATGATGATTATAAATATGTCCCCGTTCATAATCAGATGTTGACAAAACCTCATTTCAGTTGTATAATTATATCGAAAAGTGCGTATAATACAATTTAACCAGATTTCCAAAGTGCGTATAATTGCATTTTATTTACACTTTAAGGTTGCGTATAAAGTGGTAACGGAGGTATAGCTATGGTTTTGAAACGAAAAATTTATGATAAATTGCTTTCGTGGAAAAAGGAATGTAATGGTAAAAAAGCAATACTCGTAGAAGGTGCCCGCCGAATAGGAAAATCCACTATTTGCGAAGAATTTGGCAAAAACGAATATAAAAGCTATATCCTGATTGACTTTGCGGTTTGCCCTGACGAAGTAAAGGATTATTTCAACAGATATATTGACGACCTTGATACTTTTTTTATGCTGCTTTCTACCGCATACGGAATAAAGCTGTTCAACAGAGAATCGCTTATAATATTTGATGAAGTACAGCGTTTTCCCCGTGCAAGAGAAGCAGTAAAATATCTTGTAGCAGACGGAAGATACGACTACATTGAAACAGGCTCGCTTATCTCCATTAAAGAAAATGTAAATGATATTGTTATTCCTTCCGAAGAACGTCATCTGAAAATGTACCCTCTTGATTTTGAGGAATTCTGTCTTGCACTTGAAGAAGAACAGATGATACCTTATATTCACAAATGTTTTAAGGAAAAAGTCGCCCTCGAACGCAATCTGCATAATAAAGCAATGATGCTTTTCAAGCAGTATATGCTTGTAGGCGGAATGCCGCAGAGCGTAATCGCATTCATTGAGAGCCACAAGGATTTTGATAAATCTGATATTGAAAAACGTGATATTCTTAACCTTTATCGTGACGACATTATGAAAATACACTCAAGATACAAGTCTAAAGTTCTTGCTATTTTCGATCAGATACCGGGACTTTTATCCCAGCATGAAAAAAGAGTAGTATTCAAGCAGATATCCAAAGACAGCAGAGGTGCAGAACAGTACGAAGATACTTTTTTCTGGCTTTCCGACTCTATGATATCCAACGAATGCTTTCTTTGCAATGACCCGAGTGTAGGCTTATCACTGAATGAAACAAGAGGATATGTCAAGTGCTACATGGGGGATACAGGCTTGCTTGTAAGTCATGCCTTTGATGAAAACGAGCTGCTCGAAAACGAAGTATATAAGCAGATATTGAACGATGAGTTGTCAATGAATGAAGGAATGCTGTATGAAAACATGGTGGCACAGATGCTTACAGCAAACGGACATAAGCTGTATTTCTACACCCATTACAGCCAAGACAAGCACAGAAATGATATAGAAATTGATTTTCTGCTTTCGAACAACAGCAAGCTGAAATACAAGCTTTATCCCATTGAGGTTAAATCAGGCAAACGATACACTACCAAATCTCTTATGCGGTTCAAGGAGAAATACAAGGAACGTATAGGCGAATGTTATATTATTCATCCAAGGAATCTGACTATAAAGGATGACATTGTCTGCATTCCGCCGTATATGGCTATCTGTTTGTAATATTCAGTTTATATATCGTTATTCGGCTTTGCTATGTGGGGTGCTTGAGATAGTGAAAATCAGATTTTTTAATTCTCAATTTTACTCTCTTGAACACTAAACCGTAGCATAACGCTCTTGATTATTAAAATCGGATATGGTATAATACTATAAACAAGAAGGTGTTCTCTATGAATGATATTGAAACCAACGAGCTTGACAGCACCTGTGGTCTTACCGATGAAGAGCTTACCGAGCGTTTCAGAGAAGCAATACGCATTGACAACGAAAGCAAACGGATAAAGGGATTGCCGATATCCCGCTATGATGAGGAAAGAAAAATGGCTTATCTTGAATATCCCGATGGAAGAAGGGAGTATCAGGAGAATATCTGAAAAGCCTGAGATAATCGTTTTTGCAGGTTCGAGCAGTTCGTAAAAAGCAATATAACAAGCCTTAGAAACAGAGGTAGGTATTATGATTAACCTTAATCACATAGAAAAATATAAAGAAAACAACCGAATAGAAGCTAAAAAAGCTATCGGTGGACTGCCGAACAGTATCTGGGAAACTTATTCTTCCTTTGCAAATACTCTTGGCGGCATTATTTTGCTGGGCGTAAAAGAAAACAGCGATAAAAGTTTTCAGGTTGTTGGTCTGCCTGACCCTGATTGGCTTGTTAAGGATTTCTGGGACAATATCAATAACCCGCAGAAAGTAAATGTTAATATTCTCTCTGACAAAAATGTAGTCGTTGAGGATATTGACGGCAAGAAGATTATTGTAATTACTGTTCCACGTGCACAGCGCTGTGACAAGCCTGTATTTATCGATGGAAATCCTCTTACAGGAACATATCGAAGAAATGGCGAAGGCGATTATAAATGCTCACAGGAAGAAGTAAGAGCAATGATGCGTGATGCTGCCGCAAGAACGCAGGATATGCTTGTTTTAGAAAATATGGGACTTGATGTTTTCGATTATGACAGTGTACACAGGTACCGTATTCGTATGAAGAATTATCGTCCCGGACACGTATGGGAGGAGCTTGAGGACAACGAGTTTCTTTACAAATTAGGTGCAGTAGGCAGAGGTGCTGACGGAGAACTTCACCCTACTGCGGCAGGTTTGTTAATGTTTGGTTATGAATATGAAATAGTAAAAGAATATCCTGATTACTTCCTTGATTATCAAGAGCAGTTCGACGCCGATAATCGCTGGACAGACCGTATCGTATCTTCTTCAGGCGATTGGAGCGGAAATGTATATGACTTTTACTTCCGTGTTTATAACAAGCTGAAACAGAATATAAAAGTACCCTTTAAAATGGAAGATGGGGTGAGAATCGAAGATACACCTATTCACAAGGCTCTCCGTGAAGCAATTGCGAATTGTCTGATTAACGCCGACTATTACGGAAAACGAGGCCTTGTGATTACGCAGACGGCAAGCGAGATAAAAATCTCCAATCCTGGTGCATTTCGTATTGAGCTTGATGAGGCAAAAGCAGGCGGCGTTTCAGACCCAAGAAATACAGCTCTTATGAAGATGTTCAATCTTATTGATATCGGTGAGCGTGCAGGCAGTGGTATTCCGAATATTTATTCAGTATGGAAAAAGCAGAATCTTAGCGAGCCTGAAATAACAGAATCCTTTGAACCTGAACGCATTACTTTATCCTTGAGCATCAAAAAAATCGGCGATAAAAAATCGGCGATAAAAATCGGCGATAAAAAATCGTCGATAAATGAAACAAATAAAACACGAATCATTGAATACCTTACTGAACATATCAGTGCAAAATCATCAGAGATAGCAGACTATCTTGGTCTGAAAAGCTCCAGAACTCGTGACTATCTTAATGAACTGATTGCTGATGATATTGTTGTTGCGGAAGGCAGCAATAGAAACAGGGTTTATAAGCTGAAAGCATAAAAAATAAGGACCTATTCCGAAAAATCAGTCCTTATCGTATACAGGAGTACATCAAAAGTTGTCCGCTACTTGACCAACAAATTTATAAAAAGGCAAGCCGGGATTTGAAAAACAGCTTTTTGTAAATTATCATAATTTGGCTTTGTTATGCGGTTTGTTTAAAGTTATGAGAAAATAGATTTTTTCAATTCTCACGTTCGATTCCCGTACGGGTCACCACACACAAGGCTCTCAAATGACGATATTACGTCATTTGAGAGTTTTTATTTTACCCTGATACGGCTTCTGTCCTTTACTTGTCCTTTATACAGCTTCGGGCTGTCCTTTGTTCGTGTCATGCTTTTTGAAGTCAAGCACCGATGCGATAGCATCTCCTGCCCTTGCCTGAGCCTGATTGAACACATGACAGTAGATAGAAGTCGTTGTTGAAACCTCGCTGTGCCCCATATCACCCGATACCGCAACCACATCAATTCCCGCATTGATTAAAAGACTTGCGTGTAAATGACGGAATGAATGAATGTCACAGAATCTGAAATTATGCCGTTCACAAAACTCTTTGAACCAGCCGTAAGGTGTCTGCGGATTCATAGGAGAGCCGTTCCATTTCACGAATACCCTGTCGGTTTCTTCCCACTTTGTACCAAGCCGTTCTGCCTCATAGTCCTGTTCTTCCTTATACTCTTTCAGAAGATTCATTATCTCTTCGGGCAACTTTATTGCTCTTTTTGAGCGTTTGGTCTTGGTTGTATCGGTGTAGATACCCTTGTCCTTTGTGTACTGGGAGGTGCGTTTGATACGGACAATGCCTGTTTCAAACTCAATATCCTTCCACTCCAAACCTAACATTTCACTTCGTCTGCAGCCGCTGAACACCGCAAGCTTTATGAAAAGCCTGTGCTTTAAAGGCTCATCGTTCAGAGCCTTGAATATCTGTTCGATTTCCTTTATGGTGTAGATTTCTTTCTCTGCCTCTTCACCTGGAGGTATCACAACACGCTTACAGGGGTTGTCGCTTAACATCTCCATTCGTACCGCATAGGAAAATACATCGGATATGAAATTAAGATGATGTACTACGGTTTTCCTTGACAAAGGCTTTCCCGTTCTCATATTCTTTCCGAATCTGCACAAATCCGAAACGAATTTCTGTATGTGTCTGCCTGTTATCCTGTCCAGCCTTAAGTGGCCGATTTCGGGATACACTCGCTGTGTTGTCTGCCTCATACGTTCAAGTGACGTGGGGCGGAGATTGATACTTGCGTACTCTTCAAACCATTGTTCAGCGAATTTCTGAAACTTGATGTTGGCGGTAATCTTACCGATTTTACAGCTTTCCTCAAACAAAACTGCAATTCGGTTGACCTCTTTTTGTATCTGCTTTTCGCTCATTCCCTCTTCGGGAATGTAGTGCTTGTACTGAATGACCTGCTTTCCATTTACGTCATAACCGCAGGAAACTCTGATTTCATAAGAGCCGTTTGCTCTTTTTCTTACTGATGCCATACCTGTTTACCCTCCTAATAAATCTGCTGTATGACACATCTCCAACGGTATTATACTCCCATACCGCCTTACAGTCAATGGGAAACTATACCGAATTAGTTTGGATTTTTTGTGGCAGAATTTCTGTTCCATAATGGTGGAAAGTTTTGAAAAGACCATAACATTTTCCTTTCTACTATAATAAATTTAGACGTTAAATCCATGACAAGCCAGCCATGG
>CAZGRB010000051.1:0-12534 GCA_964527695.1 uncultured Ruminiclostridium sp. | reverse complement strand
GCCGAAATTTCCCGTATTATATCAGGTGATGCAAAAGATTCTGCCTCTTTGCTCAACGCTAAGGAGCTTATTAATAAGAAAAATCTTATTTGTGCGGAGGATTTGCAATGAAATTCAGGGCAGAAGTTTATACTTCAAAACAACTTGAAAGCGCATTGAATAATCCTGAAATTGAAATGGTTTATGCACCATATACGCTTATAAAAAGCAAACATGGCAATTACACAGAACGGATAGTGCTGATTCCTCCGATTTACCTTGATGATTGTGAGAAAAAAATAATAAATACATTCAATGAACTTAAAAATAAAGGGTTCAGCAGGGTTCTTGTTCACACAACAGGACATATAGAGTTGTTTATATCTATGGGGTTTGAATTATACGGAGGATACCGACTTAATTGCGTAAACTCGGAATCTGTATCATTCTTTCACGAAAACAGTGTAAAGGATATTATTGTTTCACCAGAAATGACCTCTGCACAGATGAATACACTTAAAAAGAACACCTTCGGCTTTATCGCTTACGGGTATCTGCCTCTAATGATTACAAAAAGATGTCCGTTAAATAATTCAAAACCTTGTAATAAAAAATGTTGCAACCGTGCATTGATTGACAGAAAAGGGAACAGACTTAATGTAATCTGTTCTGAAAATACGTCTGAAATTCTTAACAGTGATGTTCTGTATCTCGCAGAAAAAATAAGATTTTTTGATAGTGCCGCCTTTGCAGTTCTTAAATTCACGGTTGAGGATAACATTAATGATATTATTACAGCATACATGAATTCAGAATCATACCCAAAAATGAATTTTACCCGTGGATTATATTTTCGTGGAGTAAAGGAGCAAAAATGAACATAAATATAAAAAAAATGAACAAAAGTGCAAAGCTGCCATTCAGAGCGACTGCAGGCAGTGCGGGTGCAGATTTATTTGCTTGTATTGAACAGGATGTTGTACTTGAACCGGGAGAGAGAATACTTATACCTACCGGTATTGCAATTGAACTTGAAAAACCCGAGTGCGGTGCTTTTATTTTTCCTCGCAGCTCTGTTTCGTATAAAAGCGGTGTTTCGCTTGCAAATTGTGTCGGTGTTATAGATAGCGATTACAGAGGTGAAATTAAAGTTCCGCTTATAAATCATTCTGATAGACAGTTTGTTGTTCATAATGGGGACAGAATTGCACAATTAGTTATAATTCCTGTTATCATTCCTGATTTTACAGAAACTGACTCACTTAATGATACTACAAGAGGAGCAGGCGGTTTTGGTTCAACCGGTGTTTAGCAATCTGCACAAATTATACCTGAAAAACTTTTATTTTTTTCTTTGCGTATATGTTGTATGCTCTTTGTTTTCGTGGTATAATATATGGTATAAAATACAATAATGCAGGAGGAAATATGTTTACAAAAGATATTGGTATAGATCTTGGTACAGCAAATACGCTTGTATATATGCGTGGCAAAGGAATAATAATTAGAGAACCAAGCGTTGTTGCTGTTGACGTTAAATACGAAAGAGTCAGATATGTCGGACAGGAAGCAAAGGATGTAATCGGCCGTACTCCCGGTTCTATAATTGCAGTAAGACCTCTTAAGGACGGTGTTATAGCGGATTTCGATATGACCACCAGTATGCTTCAGGAATTTATAGCAAAGGCTAAAAAGGGAAGAAAGTTTATAAAGACTCGTGTAATTATCTGTATTCCTTCAGGAGTTACTGCTGTTGAAAGACGCGCTGTAAGAGAAGCTGCGCAGAATGCAGGTGCAAAGCGTGTTTCAATTATCGAAGAACCTATGGCTGCAGCTATTGGTGCAGGTTTGCCTGTTGCAGAGCCAACAGGAAGTATGATTGTTGATATCGGCGGCGGAACCAGCGAGGTTGCTGTTATTTCCCTCGGCGGTATTGTTACATCACGTTCAGCCAGAGTTGCAGGTGATGAATTTGACAATGCAATAATCAACTATATAAAGAAAAAATATAATCTCCTTATCGGTGAAAGAACCGCAGAAAATATTAAAATTGCTATCGGTTCAGCTTTTCCTTATGCTGATAACGAGCCTGTTATGGATATTAAGGGTAGAAATCTCCTTAACGGTCTCCCTGAAAATATCACCATTACAAGTGAAGAAATAAGAGAAGCGCTTTCTGAACCTCTCAGCCATGTTATTGAAGCAATCAAGATAACTCTTGAAAAAACTCCCCCTGAACTTGCAGCAGATATTATCGATCAGGGTATTATGCTTGCAGGCGGAGGCGCACTTCTTAAAGGCCTTGATAAGCTTATAAACAAAGAAACAGGTATGCCGGTTAAAATTGCCGAACGTCCGCTTGATTGTGTTGCTGATGGAACCGGTAAGGTTCTCGAAAATATTGACAAGCTTGTTGATGTGTTAAGCGATGACGATTCTCGCTTCTGACGGATAATTCTATGTAAAAAGCGTTTTTAAGCCATGCTTGACAACGCTTTTTTTGCATAATTACTTAACAAAAGGAAATACTGATGAAAGATTTTTTTCAGAGCTGGAAATTTAAGGTAATTATTTGTATTTTTGCACTTGTTTTTGGATTTATGATTTATGCAGCAGTGCAGGGTGGGAATGTAATTTTTCCCAAAAGCATACTTGAAACCGTAACACAGCCTTTTTCAAACGCTGCTACTTCTATATCCGATTGGGTTAAGGATACACTGGATACGCTGGTCAATTCCCAGAAATACAAGAATGAAAATGCTGAACTTCGTGAAAAACTCAATGAAATGTATGAACAAATTCGTGACAAGGAAAAAACAGATGAGGAAAATCAGAAGCTTCGCGAAATGTTGGAAATAGAAGCACGAAATCCCGATTACGAATGGTCAGCGCCTTGTTCTGTAATTGCCCGCAATGCTAATGATATATACGGCGGATTTACAATTAATAAAGGAAAAAAAGATGGTATTGAACTTCGTGACCCTGTTTTTACATCGACAGGGCTCGTAGGTGTTGTTACCGAAATCTCTGAACATTATTCAGTTGTTACAACGATACTCTCTGACGAAGTAACGATTGGCGCAGTTACCGCAGAAAATGAAGTTGTCGGTATAATAGAAAACGATGCTCAGCATTCTTTTGAAGGATATTGTCTCATGAGTTATATTTCCAAAAACAGTACTATAAATGTTGGCGAAGCCGTGCTCACTTCCGGCGGCTCAGTTTTTCCTGCTGATATGATGATAGGAACAGTAAAGGAAATATACGGTGATTCAAACGGTCTCACTCTTCATGCTGTGATAGAACCTTCTGAAGATATTTTATCTGTTACAGATGTTTTTGTGATAACCTCTTTTGACGGACAGGGGAACAGTTGACAATGAAATACAGAATATCATCAAATAAGTCAATGACAAAGGCAGAAATACGCCGCCTGATAATAAAATGGGTGTTGTATTCTGTATGTGTTATAATTTTTTATTCAATTATGCGTTCAGGGGTGTTTGAAACATGGCAGCCTTTTCTGATAATACCGTTAGCTGTGGCTGTTTCACTTCACGAACGTGAATTGTCTTCATGTATTTTCGCATTATTCTGTGGTTATTTTATTGATATTTCGTGCGGATTTATTTTTGGCTTCAGTGCCGTATGGCTTATGCTTTGTTGTGTCGTAGCATCGCTTTTATCCAGAAATCTGATAAGAGTTAATATGCTGAATTTTATGTGGATTTCATGTATTGCAACAATACTTGAATTTTCAATGGATTTTCTCTTCAACACTGTTTTATGGAATAAAAGTAACAATGGTATTATACTTGATGTTTTGATTATTCCTTCTGTAATTTCAACTGTTGTTCTTTCACCATTTGTTTTTTTTATTATAAAGAATATAAATGTCAGATGCGATGATAATAACCGTCTGAAATATTATTCTCCCGAAAATCCTTCAGATGATGATATTGTAAAGATTAAAGAATAAATTGCGGAAAGGTAAATGTTTTGTCTAAAATATCAAAATTCATAAGAACTACTGTTCTTATTCTGATTGTTTTTGTTATGTTGTTTTTATGCGTTCTGAGACTTCTTAAGCTTCAGATTGTTGACGGTGCTGATTATCTCGCACTTGCCGAAACAAGCTATACATCCGAGTATGAAATTATTGCAACAAGAGGGCAGATATTTGATATAAACAATAATGTGCTTACATCGAACAGTACTGTCTATAAAGTTATATTCCAGAAAGCTTTTCTCATTTCCGGTACGGAGAACGAAGTAATTAACCGCACTGTATCGGTGTTGAATGAAAATAATGAAAAATGGAATGATTCTGTTCCGATTTCATATAGTGAACCTTATGTGTTTACAACAACAGATGAAGAAATTCTTGACGCATTTAAGGAGCGTATAAGGGTAAATCTCGACGCTACAGCGGATAACTGCATAACCGAGTTAAAAAGAAAATATAATATTGACACTTCAAAATATGATGAGTCCCAACAGCGTGTAATTGCGGGTATCAGATATGAAATGGAGTTAAAGGATTTTTCATACGATAACAGATTTACACTTTCAGATGATGTTTGCCTTGATACAGTAATAAGATTAAAGGAAGATTCGCTGCAATTAAGCGGCATTGACGTCATCGAAGAAAGTGCAAGGGAATATATTGAAAGCTCAACCGCACCACATATTCTGGGAACAGTTGGTTCATTGTCATACGAAGAATATCAGGTACTGAAAAATGAAGGTTATAGTTATAATGATATAATAGGAACATACGGTATAGAACGGGCTATGGAAAGTATTCTGAGAGGCGAAAACGGGCAAAGAACAATTGCCAGAGATTCAAACGGAAATGCTGTTTCCGATGAAATAACAAAAGAAGCAATAGCAGGAGACAGCGTGCGCCTCACAATTGATTCGGAATTTCAGAATGACTTACAGGATATTCTTGCCAATCAGATAAACTGGCTCAATAATACTGCTGACCGTGGAAATGATTGCGATGCGGGTGCAGTTGTAGTTCTTGACGCTAAAACAGGTGCTGTACTCGGTATGGCATCATACCCTACCTATGATTTATGTGAATCTGTGGAAAACTATAACGCTGTATTGAATGCAAAAGGTAATCCTATGTATAACCGCTGCATAAACGGTCTTTACAGACCGGGGTCCGCTTTCAAAACAATTACAGCGGCGGATGGTCTGATAAATGGTTTGATTGATAAGAATTCACGGGCTGAATGCACGGGAATATACACATACTACTCCGCTTCTGATTATCAGCCAAAGTGTACAGGATATCATCTTGGATATGATGTTGTCAATTGTCTTAAGTGGTCATGCAATATTTTTTTCTATGACCTGGGACGAAGGCTCGGAATAGATGAATTGTGTTCATTTGCACAAAAATTCGGCTACGGGCAGAATCTCGGACTGGAAATCGGAGGATTGTCAGGTCAGATGTCATCACCTGAACTGTATGAAAAGCTCAGAAGTGAACCATGGACTGAAGGTAATACTCTTCAGGCGGCAATAGGTCAAATGGATACGCTTGTCACCCCGCTTCATCTTTCTGTACAGGCACTTACTCTTGCTAATGACGGTGTCAGATTCAAGCCATATCTTGTTGATTCTGTATGGAACTACGAAGGTACGGAAATGATATATAAAACTGAACCTGAAGTTGTAGAAACAATCGAAAATCAGAACAATTCTTTTGAAATTGTAAGGGAAGGTATGATTGCTGTTTCAACTCTTGTGACATGGCCTACCAGTTCAAGCTTATGGAACTTTGATTATCTTCCGTACAGCGTCGCTATAAAAACCGGCACAGCTGAAACCGGCGACGGATATTATACTTCAACAGTCATGGGGTATTATCCGGCTGAAGATCCACAGATTGCGTTTGGTATAGTTCTTGAAAAAGGTGAATACTCACGTTATATGGTGCGAAATATTATAGATGCGTATTTTTATGATTGTTATGAACCGGATATTAACGAGGAGGGAATTGTTCTTACGCCTTGGAAAAGATGGGAAAATGAAAAAAACGCAATCAGATAATCGTGATTTTGCACATATTTTGCTTAGTATTTCAAGTTGTTTTTCACAAATTTTTTTATTATTAAAAAAAAGACTTTAAAAATCCGGTAAAATGTGTTATTATATTAGATGATAATACGATAGTTTGGGAGGTACTTATGTCTAAGATTATAGCTGTTACTGCCGGAAAAGGTGGAACCGGTAAATCAACGACTTCCGCTAACATCGCATCCTGTCTTGCATATCACGGAAAAAAGACTCTTGTTGTTGAACTTGACTTCGGTCTTCGTTGCCTTGATATCATGTTGGGCATCAAGGATAAGGTTAAGCACGATATCGGTGAATATCTTGAAGGAAAAATTGATATTATGACTGCGACCACTAAGGTTGACAGAAGCGAGAATTTGTCTCTCGTATGTGCAACACGAAATCCTTTCATGGATATCAATCCCGAAAAGATTATTGGTGTGTGTGAAGAGTTACGTGAGCATTTTGATTATATAATCGTAGATACTGCCGGTGTCGGAAGTTCCGTTTTCAGTGTAATCAAAGCAGCAGATCTTATTCTTATGGTCACAACTCCAGATACAGTATGCGTTCGAGACGGCGCTATCCTTTCAGACTTTTTATATGTTAAGGGTTGTATTAATCAGCGTCTTATCATAAATAAAGTCCCGGTAAGGTTCAAAGACGAAGAAATTCTTGAAGACCTTGATGTGGTTATGGACACAGTTGGTATTCCTCTTATCGGTGTTGTACCTGAAGACAGTGATATCAGAGTCTGTGGTGCAAAAGGTATGCCTTTACCTAAATCAAGTGCTGGTTTTAAAGCGTATGACTCAATCTCCAGGAGAATTCTTGGTGATGATGTTCCTTTATCAATTAACATTAATTAAATATAAAGATAAAAACAAGGACGGTGTTTATTTTGAATATTGCATTAATCGCCCATGATTCAAAAAAAGAGCTTATGGTTCAGTTCTGTATTGCTTATTGCGGAATTTTAAGCAGACATAATCTGTGTGCAACCGGCACAACAGGTAAGCTTGTTGCTGAAGCAACAGGATTACATATACAGCGTTATCTGAGCGGTGCACAGGGTGGCGATCAGCAGATTGCTGCACGTATTTCATGTAACGAAATAGACGTTTTATTCTTCTTCAGAGATCCGCTTAACGCAAAGGCTCATGAACCCAATGAAATGACATTACTTCGTCTGAGCGATGTCCACAATATTCCTGTTGCTACTAACATTGCTACAGGTGAAGCACTTATACATGCTCTTGAACGTGGCGATCTTGATTGGCGCGATATTGTCCGTGTATAATTAACGTTTTTTGGGGTGCAGCAATGTGCTGCACCTTTATATTTTCCTTAGCTATATAAAAAAAGCATATAAGCATTAATATTTTGCATTTTACTTAATTTTATTGAAATGATATAATTTTAAATACCTTATATAATATAAAACGACAGGTGATTATAATGTATAGAATAATTAGCAAGAAAACAATTAATGAATTTGTTACAAAAATGGAGATTGAATCTCCGCTTGTTGCCAAAAAAGCAGAACCGGGTCAATTTATTATTCTGCGAGTTGACGAAGAAGGTGAACGTATCCCCCTTACAATTGCAGATTATGACAGAGAAAAGGGAACAATAACAATTATTTTTCAGGTTGTTGGTGCAACAACCGAAAAATTAAATAATCTTAATGAAGGGGAATCAGTACTCGATTTTGTCGGACCGCTGGGGAATCCTACTGAACTTGACGGAATAAGAAAGGCTGCCGTTGCCGGCGGCGACGTGGGGTGTGCAATAGCTTACCCGATTGCCAAAAAGCTTTACCAAATGGGTTCGGAAGTTCACAGTGTGGTTGGGTTCAGGAACAAAGACCTTGTTATACTTGAAGATGAATTCAGAAAATCTAGTCAGCTTATGAAAATAATGACTGATGATGGTTCATATGGCGAAAAAGGACTTGTTACCAATGCGCTTGAGGAGTTGATTTTGAATGGTAACGAATACGATGCCGTTTTTGCTATCGGTCCATTGATAATGATGAAATTTGTTTGTGAGCTTACTAAAAAATATAATATAAAAACTATAGTTTCAATGAATCCTATAATGATAGATGGAACAGGTATGTGCGGCGGATGCCGTCTTACAGTTGGAGGAGAAACAAAATTTGCTTGTATTGACGGACCCGATTTTGATGGTCATCTTATTGATTTTGACGAAGCTATCGAACGTAGTTCTATGTATAAGGACTTTGAAAAGAAAAAAAGAGATGCAAACTGCAATCTTTTGAAAAAGGAGGTAAGATGATATGCCCAACATGAGCCTTAAAAAGAATGAAATGCCCGTGCAGAATCCCTCTGTACGAAGCAAAAATTTTCTTGAGGTGGCTTTAGGGTATACCGAAGAGCAAGCGGTCGATGAAGCAAATAGATGTCTTGAATGCAAAAACAAGCCTTGCGTCAACGGTTGTCCTGTTTCTATTGATATACCTGCATTCATTAAAAAGATTAAAGAACGTGATTTTGAAGCTGCATATCAGGTTATTTCGCAAAGTTCCTCATTACCGGCAGTATGCGGAAGAGTCTGTCCTCAGGAAACACAGTGCGAAAGCAAATGTGTCAGAGGTAAAAAGGGAGATCCCGTGGCAATCGGCCGTCTTGAACGTTTTGTTGCAGACTGGCATAATTCAAATAGTAATTCTGAAATAACTATCCCTGAATATAACGGTCATAAATGCGCAATTATAGGTGCAGGTCCAAGCGGACTGGCCTGCGCTGGCGATCTCGCAAGAATGGGTTATAAAGTAACAGTTTTTGAAGCATTGCACCTTGCAGGTGGTGTTCTTGTATATGGAATCCCTGAATTCAGATTGCCTAAAAGTATTGTTAGACATGAAATTGAAAATTTAAAAAGCCTTGGCGTTGATATTCAGACCAACGTTGTTATCGGCAAAACAGTTGAAATCAACGAACTTTTTGAACAGGGATTTGACGCTGTTTTTGTCGGCTCAGGAGCAGGATTACCACGTTTTATGAACATTCCTGGGGAAAACCTTAAAGGAGTTTATTCAGCAAATGAATTTCTTACAAGAGTAAACCTGATGAAAGCATATGAGAACAATGCCGACACACCGATAAAACACAGTAAAAACGTTGCTATCGTCGGTGGTGGTAATGTTGCTATGGATGCAGCAAGAAGCGCCAAAAGACTTGGAGCAGAAAATGTTTATATTGTCTACAGACGAGGCGAAGCTGAAATGCCTGCACGAAACGAAGAAATTGAGCATGCACGTGAAGAGGGAATTATCTTCAAAACTCTTACAAACCCAATTGAAATAAATGGAGATGAACACAAATTTGTTACAGGAATAAAATGCGTTCAGATGAAACTGGGAGAACCTGATGAAAGCGGCAGAAGAAGACCTGTTATAAAAGCAAATTCTGAATTCATCCTTGATGTGGATTGCGTAATTATGGCAATTGGAACAAGTCCCAATCCGCTTATCAGAAACACCACCGATGGACTTGAAACAAACAAACACGGTTGCTTTATAACTGATATGAACGGAAAAACTTCATGCGAAGGCATTTTTGCAGGTGGAGATGCAGTTACAGGCGCCGCAACTGTTATTTTAGCGATGGGAGCCGGTAAAACAGCAGCTAAGGCTATGGATGAATATATTAAAAGCAAAAATATTTAAAACACATAGAATCAATAAAAACCTAAGCTTAGCTTAGGTTTCAGCCTGTCGAAAAAGTCCAGCGAAAAAGCTGGGCTTTTTCTGTGTTTTGTAGTATAATGTAGTAGTAGGAAAGCCTTTTGATTCCAGATTAATATTTTCAGCTGAATCTCTGTATTTGTATTTTAATTACTTTGATTGTAGATATATGGATAATTTAAAGGATAAAGATATATACGCAATCCCTGAAGAGTGGCTATTGTGGCGAGACTGTCATTATTGCTTATGTCGGATGTGTATGTATCATAGAAAGTGCAGGCTTTGCTATATCTGCGAAAGATTCTGTATAGTCCGTCGTTCCTGTCGTTGGTTCGTGCCGTTTGTGTTCAGTCGTTCGCCGTACCTTGAATATTATCGGGAACTGGAACAGCTCAGAGCTGCGGTGTAATTATGTATATTTTATCAAAATACGCTACTTGTAAACGCTGCGGAAGCTCCGCACGATGACGGAACTGCAGAATTATGCATGAACTGTCTTGATGAACAATTCAATGAAGCTGTAGATGAAGCTTTCATTTAAGATTTGGAAAAGCAGGGTGTATCTGTTAGCCAATTTTAAGTTACAGCTTATTGCGTAAAATAAAAATTTTACGCAATAAAGGGAAGGTTATAAATATTAAATATGTTTCTTTATAAACTGTTCGATAGTATTCCAGTATAATTCTTTATTAATAATATGCGACTCAGCGTGGCCTGCGCCGTAAATTATCAACTTTTCTTTTTCACATACGGCACTTTCGAATAGTTCTTCATGCATATAGAAAGGTACAAAATCATCAGCACTTCCATGAATAAATAAAATCGGAATCTTACATAATGAAACGGCTGATTTACAAGAATTATATTTGTTAAGTTTCCAACCGTATCTAAATTTAACATATATTTCAGCAATATACATAAACGGATTTTCAGGTAATCTGAACATTCTTTTTAAATTATATCTGAATTCGTCATATACGCTTGTATAGCCACAGTCTTCGATGACTGCATATACATTTAACGGTAAATTTGTTCCTGACACCAACATAACAGTTGCAGCACCCATAGATACGCCAAATAATATAATTTTTTCTGCGCCGTTTCTGTTTAGATAATCGATCCATTTTCTTATATCTGTTTTTTCCTTAAAACCCATGGAGGTTTCATTTCCTTCGCTTAATCCAAAGCCTCTCTGATCAACAATTAGTACACTATATCCCATATTATAGAAATTTTCCGCATAACAACCCATATTCAGCGCTTCAGAATCATATCCATGCACAATTATTACCCAGTTGTTTGTTACATTTTTAACAGATATAGCATGGAGGATTTTTTTATCATATGAAGCCAAATAATGATTGTCATATTTTACATTACTAAGCCATTTTCTTTCTTCCTTTAAGTTTTTGGATAGAAATTTTCTTTTATCTGTTTTTAAAAAAGTATCACAAAGAATTATTGTTATAAAAATAATTAATGAAATCAGTACTCCGATTGCTATTATAGTCTTTTTCATAAGTCATCATTATTCTTTCTCATTATTTCTTGTTGAACAGCAATATCACCCTTCAGTTTTATATCTGCTGTCATTGTAATTCCTTTTTCATCATATAGCAGATTTTCTTTTATGTCAAGTACTTCATAATCAGAAAGAAAATTTTGACAATACAATTCAAGCCTCTGCTGCAGCAGTCTGTTTACATCGTCTATAGTTCTTGTAACTTCTATTTCCTCATAACTATTGTAAATGTTTGTTTTTATGCTCCATGGCATTTCAAATCCCGATATTATAACTTTTTTTATGTATTCATCACATATTTTATTATTTGTATTTTCAATTTTAGCTGTTAATGGAATTACTGTTCCAAAGAATAATAATTCTTTTTCATATTCTTCAGCACTGTTCTGAATTTTTTCTATTGTTATAAATTCCTGCCTGAACTGTACAGTTTCTGTAAATTCCGCTATAATTTTTCCATTTGCGTGCGTAATAATAAGATTGTCTGCGCCGTCATTTACAACACCGCTTATTAAAATATTGCCTTCTGACACTCCACTGCCAACATTATAAATTAATGTTCCTGAATAAACCTGAGTTTCAACAATAACTCCATCTCTTCCCGCAACAACATTGCAAGGGGTTTTTATTGAAATTTCAGGTGTCTCAATGCTTTCACCCTCGTTGATAAAGACATCTGCCCGACTGCCATTTATTTCAATATTTATCCAGGATAATTCACTTAAGTCAAGCTTAGCGCTAAGCTCAGCCGAATCAGTATTTATTGTTTCAGAATATGCACCTATATAAATTCCGCTGTCAGCAATAGACTTTAAAATTTGTTGCTCTGAAACCTTATCTGAACCATAAACATTAATTTTCCATATATATTTACCTGAAACAATAATCATTAATAATGAAATAAATATTCCTACTAAAATTCCGAAATAGTTGCCTGATTTATCTAAATTAAGAAATAATCTATTTTTCTGTTCAACTCTGACCCGTACTTTATGATTTCTTGCGAGTAAAGCGATTCTTTTATAATCACTCCTCCTCACCTTCATATGAATCATACCGTTATTATTCCTTATTTCATATGCTTTCATTCCTGATTTCATAAAATCTGACAGGAATTCTTCAATATATGCTCCAATTGCTGAAATACTAATTCCATAAAAAGAATGTTGTTTGTTCATCTGTTACCTCGTCATTTCTCTTCAAATGTAATTGAATGTATATTTCCTTTTATTTCTATTCCTCGCTTATT
>CAZGRB010000050.1:0-12698 GCA_964527695.1 uncultured Ruminiclostridium sp. | reverse complement strand
GACGTTATGGATATGAACAGCCTTACTGAGGGCATGGAGCTTAAAGGTACAGTAAGAAACGTTATCGACTTCGGCGCATTCGTTGACATCGGAGTACATCAGGACGGACTTGTCCACATTTCCGAGCTTTCCGATAAGTATGTCAAGCACCCTCTTGACGTTGTCAAGGTAGGCGATATTGTAAATGTAAGAGTACTGGGAGTTGACGTAAAGAAAAAGCGTATCTCCCTTACAATGAAAGGACTTAACTGATGACAGAATTCAGATATGAAAAGGATAAGGCGGCTATAAAGGACTACCTCAGAACAGTTACATTCAAGGGCAATGCCGCAAACAAGGTGCTTATCATCGCTCTTGCAGTCTGCCTGCTGGTTGTGGCAATTGCAGGTATCGTGTACTGTGTAATTACAGGCAGTATCGGAATGATTGCAATAACCGTTGCTGCTATTGTAATTGCCGCTGTTTATCCCACAATTCTCACGCTCACAATCAACCATGTTGCCGAAAAACTTTCAAAAAGCAGCAGCGAGGAAGAAAAGGATATTACAATCGGTGTTGCGGAAAGCTTTATCCTTCTTTTGAAAAAGGGCAATCCCTGCGGTAAAATCGAATGGTCGGAAATTTCAGACATTCACGAGGGAAAGAAAGGCTTTTACCTTACAATAAAAGAGGAAGAGGTATTAATTTTAGCTGAAAATGCCGTGACCTCAGGTACCTACGATGAAGCGGCGCAGGTTATCAGAATCAAAAAAGCGATAATGCCCAAGGAAGAAAAATGACAAACTATCAGAAAATTCTGGATAAGACAATTGAACAGCACGTGAAGAACGGCGAGACTCCCTCTCTCCTGCTTCATGCCTGCTGTGCGCCCTGCTCAAGCTATGTGCTGGAATATCTGTCCCAGTATTTCAGTATCACCATATTCTACTACAATCCCAACATCACCGAAGAGCCCGAATACCGCAAGCGTGTCCTGGAGGAACAGCGGCTTATTGCCGAGCTGCCTGCAAAGAACAGAATCAGCTTTATTGAGGGCAGATATGACCCGGAGCGTTTCTTTGAAATGGCAAAGGGTAAGGAGGATATACCCGAGGGGGGAGCAAGGTGCTTTGACTGCTACCGATTGAGAATTGCGGAGACTGCGGACGTGGCAAAGGGAAAAGGCTTCGATTATTTCACCACCACACTGTCAATAAGTCCTCTGAAAAACGCACAGAAGCTTAATGAAATCGGCGGCGAGGAAGCTGAAAGAACGGGTGTTCCCTATCTGTTTTCGGATTTCAAGAAGCGCGAAGGCTACAAGCGCTCCATCCAGCTTTCGGCACAGTACAATCTCTATCGGCAGAATTACTGCGGATGTATTTACAGCAAAAAATCATAAAATTGAGATTTCCAGAGAAAGGGGCTGCCGCCCCTTACCCCCGCCAACCCTTTTAAAAAAGGCTTGACCGAAAACTTTTATTTCTCGCTCCGCTCGCTTTATAAGCATTAATCTGTAACGACAATTCGTTACAGATTTTTTCTTTTTCCGCAGAAAATAATCCGACTGTTTATCTGCTGTTTTTACAGAATATGCTGTCACAAGGAATCGCCTGCCGCAAAATGCCGATGATTGCCGTAAATATATGTCACAAACGGGGTTTTTATCCCGTTTTTTTCTGCTGGAAATACCGTATACAACCTGTTATACTTGAAAAAAACGAAAGGAACGTAAAATTATGGCAATCTTTCAGAAAACCGCAGGAAATACACAGAACACAGTAAACAGAGTCGTGGAAATCCCTATAAGCTCCATTTCCCCGAACCCCGCACAGCCACGTGTCATCTTTGATGATTACGACCTGTCACGGCTTGCGGTAAGTATTCAGCAGAACGGAATTTTACAGCCTCTTACAGTCCGCAGACTTGAAAACGGCTTTTCCTATGAGCTTATTGCAGGAGAACGGCGGCTCAGAGCCTGCAAGCTTCTTAATATGACCTATGTACCCTGTATCATAATCGAAACCACTACAAAGGACAGCGCTGTGCTTGCAGTGCTGGAAAATTTACAGCGTGCGGATTTAAGCTTTATGGAAGAAGCCTACGCTATCCGCAATCTTATCGACTACTACGGGCTTACTCAGGAGGAAACCGCCGCAAGACTGGGGGTTGCACAGTCCACAATCGCAAATAAGCTGAGACTTTTAAAGCTCACCGACGACGAAAAGGCAATGGTTGTGAAATTCAAGCTCAATGAGCGGCAGGCGAGAGCCCTTTTAAAGCTGGATTCGGGGAGAAGAAGAGCCGCTATTGACCACATTGCCGCTAATCAGCTGAACACAGTGCAGACTGACCGCTATGTTGAGGAGCTTCTGACGGACAAGCCGAAGCAGACGGTAAAAAAACGCTGGAATTTCCGTGCCGTAAACCTCTATATCAACACCTTCAACAAAACTATTGACGCCATGAAGGAGGCAGGCATAAACTGCGAAGCGCAGAAAAACAAGACCGATGAATTTATGGAATATGTGGTGAAAATACCGCTTAGATAAATAAAAATGCACCCTCACGGGTGCATTTTTGTTTATCAGTTGTTTGTCGCCGCCGCTGTTGAAGCCGCAGTTGAAGCGATAATCGCACACATTGCAGCCTGCTGTGCCGCAACCATTGCAAGTGTATTTGCCACAACTGCTGTTTCACCTGCTGACGGTGAATAGCTGTTCATAACCAGCATTACTGCGTGCATAAGTCTCGTTTTCTTGTCATAGCCGAAGAAGCCGTAGCCCTCCTGCTCAGACAGGAATTTATCGGCTTCGATAATTTCATCCGCCATCGTTTCAATATCGGACGGCAGGAGCGACAATGCCGCAAGGGCTGAAAGCTCATAGTACTTGCTGTATTTTCTGCCACGGCTTTCAACTGCCTTCAGAAGTTCGGAAAAACGCTGTATCTTTGCGTCGGCGTCGCCGCCTTCAAGGGCGAAAATATGGGAAATACTCTGAATAACATTTCCGTCATAGCTCAGCTTCTTCATCTTAATGTAATAGTCTTCCATATCGGCGATAAGCTCTTCATCGTCTTTCTCCGAAAATGCAAAAAGAATTGCAAAGGGGCTGTCCTCGCCGCCTGTAAGGAACGGGTGCTTCTTTGACATGAGCTTGTAGATTTTTTTGCCACGTGCCCCGATTCCGTCCGCTTCGGATACAGGTATCATATCAGCTAAAACCGCAGATATGTAAGCTAAATAGCTTGTATTTCCGAAATGCTTTTTGAGTATATTGTAAATTTCAAGAATCTGTGCAAATTTTTCTTCGGAATTATCCGCAGAGGCAAGCTTTACTGCGGCAGGCATTCTCGCATTACCTGCAAAGCCCGAAAAAACGCCCGTATTCTTCTCGATAACAGTCTTGCAGAGCTTCAATTTTTCAGCGTCCGCTTTTCCTCTCAGAATAAGCGCGCCAATAGGAAGAATATAATGATTCTCCCACTTGAATACGCTGTTTATCATGTCACGGTCGCTTATAAACTGCTCACATATTGCTGTCAGTTTTTCATTCATGTCATTCACCCTGCTTAGCTTTTACATAATCAGCAATGATTTTAACTGCATCGTCAACGCCGATGTCGGAGTTTACGGAAAGGTCATAGGTCTGTGCCTTGCCCCAGCTGTCGTCTGCAAAATAGTTATAGTACGCAACTCTGCTCTTGTCCTTTTTCTTAACATAAGACATATAGTTATCAGCCTGCTCGCCGTATTCGTCCTTTACACGCTTGGCACGGCTTTCAAGGGGCGCATGAATAAATATGTTGATGACATCTTCCTTGCCGCGGAGTACGTAATCCGCACAACGGCCGACAATAACACAGCTTTCCTTGGAATGTAAATCCTTGATAACCCTTGACTGGGCAATAAAAATCATATCGGATGCAGGCAGAATCTGACTGCCCATATATAAATGATATAAAAGGCTCTGAGTCTTTTTCTGGTCATTCTGGCGTACAAATTCTTCGGTGTAGCCGCTTTCCTTTGCCACAAGGGATAAAAGCTCACCGTCATAGAAGCTTATACCCAGTGCTTCGGCAAGCTTCTTGCCGATAATTCTTCCGCCTGAGCCGTATTCTCTGGAAATTGTGATAACTGTCTTTTTCATAATGTTCAATCCTTTCCGATTGTATAATAAACCGCAAGAACACCGTTTCTGACGGAAATTTCAGCGGTTTTATCCGTAAATTCGTTGCTTACCCCGAGAGGGAATGAGCTTGTAAGCGTATGATTTTCCAGCTGATACTTAAGCCCCCTGAGGCTTACGCCTTCGGAAACATCCGTAAGAGAGAAAACCGAAACATAGCTTCCCTTTTCGCCAAAAAGTGTAATTCTGCCGTTTCTTACTGCGGTAAGAGCAAAACCGTCTCCGTAAATCATGAGAGTGACGCCTTTTTCGGCAAAGAATCTCAGAAGCTGGATATTGGCAATAGTATGGTCAAGTCTGCCGCCTGTACCGCCGTAAATGTGAAAAATCGAACAGCCCTTTTCAATGCCGAGATTTATGGCGGTGAACATATCGGTGACATCTTTTTCGGAGGGAAGCACAGTAACGTTTTCTCCGTGGGGCACAATCCCCAGGGAATCGAAATCCCCCACGATATAATCGGGTGTTATGCCCAGCTTTTCAAGCACCCTGTATCCGCCGTCAACGGCAATAACCGTGTCGTCAGGCGAAATTTCAGCGCTCAGGCCGAAGAAATCACCTGCACCTACAAGATGACAGACTTTACTTTTCATATAACTACCTCATTAATTAAATTATACTCTGTTTTTTGAAATTTGTCAACAATTTTCTTATGCTCATATGACATAAATTTAGTAATTATGACAAGATATAACGTATATCCTTTTCGGTCACGGTTACAATTTCTATTTCTTCCACAGGCTCATAACCGCATACAGAAAGGTAAAAATCCTGATTATCAAGGATAATATCCTTCTCCTTCAGCAATCCCTTTTCTGTCAGCTCACTTGTTTCGATAGTATCAAACCCCTCGGCAAAGCCCTTGCCCGTAAGTTTTCCATAGCTTTCCTTCATGCACCAAAGACGGCAGGTTGTTTCCGAGGGGGAGGGATTGTCACCGCCGTAAACCTCGTAGATTTCCTTTTTTGTGCAGATTTTTTCGCTTATATCAAACTTCATGGGACGATAATCCTGCAAATCAATGCCGATTTCTTCATCGGTAACCGCACAGGCGGAATATCCTCCCGCATGGCTGAGGCTGAAAAACACATCAGGGATATTCCCGAGATAGGGCTTTTCTCTTTCGCCGTAGCTGAACAAGGGGGCTTCGTCAATTCCGTATTCCATAAAAAGCGCATAACGAAGCAGGGCATAGGAACAGATTTTTTCTGCCTTCACCTTTTCGTTTTTAATATCATTTATTTTTTCAAGCCGCTGCTCCGAAAGGAACGGAATCAGCGCTTCGGAATTTTCATTTTTAAGGATATATACAGTCATTTTTCACCTATAAAAAAAGCGTGCGGCATTGCCGCACGCACTGACTTTATGCGTCAAAGAAGTATTCTTGTATCGCAGTACTCACATTCAAGCACATCGCCTGCACGGCGGAAGCTATGAGGGAGGTAAGGCTCGGTGTGGCAGATACATTTTGGGTTGGTGCAGGTTACATCCTTAATAACCTCACCACGGAGAATCGGCTTGCACTTCATCTTGTAGTCAAGCATTGACAGTATAAGCGCCATACGCACATACATACCGTAGTTTGCCTGCTTGAAATAAAGGGCTCTGGGGTCGTCGTCAACCTCAACCGCAATTTCATCAACTCTGGGCAGGGGATGAAGCACGATTAAATCTTTGCGCGCAAGCTTCATCTTTTCCTTGTCAAGGCAGTAAACGTCCTTCTGCGCTTCGTATTCCTCGGGAGAAGCGAAACGCTCACGCTGGATACGGGTCATATAGAGCACGTCAAGCTGAGGAATTGCCTCTTCAAGGGTCTTGTATTCAACGTAAGTCTTGCCGCTGGCGGAAATGTAGTCCTTGATATATGTGGGAACTTTAAGCTCCTCTGTTGAAACGAGAATGAACTTGTTGCCCTCATAGCAGGAGAGCGCCTTTAAGAGAGAATGAACAGTGCGTCCGTTCTTAAGATCGCCGCAGAAGCCTACTGTAAGACCTGTAAGCCTGCCCTTCTCCTCATTGAGTGTAAGCAGGTCTGTAAGGGTCTGTGTGGGGTGGAGATGTCCGCCGTCGCCTGCGTTGATAACAGGGCAATCTGCGGAAATTGCCGCCGCCTTTGAAGAGCCTTCAAGAGGGTGGCGCATTACTAAAATATCGGAATAACCGCTTACGATTTTTGTGGTATCCTTTAAGTTTTCACCCTTGGCAACCGAAGATGTAGAGGGGTTGTCAAAACCGATGATGCCGCCGCCGAGACGGAGCATTGCCGTCTGGAAGCTCATCTGTGTTCTTGTTGAAGGTTCGTAGAAAAGCGTACCCATTATTTTACCGCGGCAGGCACCTGCGTAAACCATAGGCGCTTCCATAATATCATGGGCAAGCTTTATAATGGAATTCCACTGACCAACAGTAACGTCATTAAGGTCTATAAGATGTGTGGGACAGTTCATATGTGACTATTCCTTTCTTTTTTCATTGCTATAAATTATAACATTGACAAGGGCTGTTGTCAATGTTATTTTTATAAAATTCATACGGGAGTATTGCAAAATCGGATATTGTGTGTTATGATAATTATCAGAAAAACAAAGCTACGGAGGGACACATGATGAAAGAAAAAAATTATTCCGCTATTATTGAGGATTCAATGACCGAAACCAAAGCCCTTTATATGTTCATGGCAATTATCGAATTCGTTTTCGGACTGTTTCTTATCATTTTTCCTGACATAAGCGCACAGGTACTTACAATTATCCTCGGTGCAATTCTTGCAGGTATGGGCGTGTTCAATATTATTTCTTATTTCATGAACAAAAACTCCTCCTTCCGTCAGGGTATCCTTTCAGGTGTTATCTCAACTGCCCTCGGTATCGCATTTATTGCCCAGGCGGAAACAATAACAAACATTACCTCTATTATTCTCGGCGTATTTGTAATCTTTGAGGCGCTTACCGCCTGTAAAAGAGCAATCATCATGTGCCGTCTTGATTTCACAAAGTGGTTTATCCCTATGATTATTGCGCTGATTGCCGCTGCTTTTGGCATCCTGCTTCTCATATTCCCTTCATTTTTCGGTGAAGCAATTATGATTATCGTAGGTATTGCCCTTATGATTGAAGCGGTGCTGGGTATATGGTCTATTATCTTTATTATCAGACTCAGAGGCAGAGTTGAAAAAATGATGGGTAATACATCAATTGTTGCTAAATAAAAAAGGCGGTCTGCGACCGCCTCAGACTGTCGATAAAACCGCACAACGCAAAAATGCAGCTTTGCATATTTTGCAAGGCGCAAATAATAAGCTTATACAAAAGTTTTGCCAGGCCGTTTATACGGCTTGGCAAAACTTTTGTATAAGCGTCTGTATATTTGCCGAAATTTATCACATTAAACCTTTACTTGACTTACCAAAAATGCTGTGATATAATTAAATAAATGGATTTTCTCTAAAGATCGGAGGCGGTTTTATGGAAAAAAAGAAATCATCTCTCAAAGATTTTCTTTTCAAAAATGTTTCTTTTGACAGTGAGGAAAGTCAGTTCATACTGATGATGCGTATTTATTACATAATTACCGCATTATATATAATCGCTTTTTATACATTTGCTGCTGCAACAGGAATTTTTTCGCAGGCACCCATACTTGCCGTCTGGCTTCCGCTGCATATTGCCTGCTTTTTTACCACATACCGTTTCAACAGGCGCCTGATATTCCATATTTTCTCAAGCGGGATACTTATATGGTTAATATATTCCGTTTACCTTATGGGTGAAGATTACGGTGCTCATTATTTTATATATCCCCTTATGGTAATCTCATTTTTTGCTACCTATAAAAACTTCCGTGGAAAAGTTATATATATGGTTTTTCTTTTCCTCATAAATATCGGGGTGTATTTCTACGGAAAGAAGCACAGTCCTGTTATTACGATTAATAATGCGCAGGGCGACATTATTAATATAATGTATATTGTTACACTTTTTGTGTGTATGTTTGTAATATGCTTTATTTTCAGCAATACCAACCAGACTGCACTTGAAAAGCTTAACAGCTATAACCGCCGCCTGAAAAAGGAAGCTGAAACCGATGCGCTTACAGGTCTTATAAACCGTCGGAGTATGTACAGGGTTCTTGAAGAAAATATGAACATAAAGGACACAAACTTTACCGTAGCTATAGGGGATATTGATTTCTTCAAGAAAATCAACGACACTAAGGGACATAATTTCGGCGATGAGGTACTTAAAAACATATCCGAATATTTTCTTGCCTATATGAACGACAAAGGCTTTGTCTGCCGCTGGGGCGGCGAAGAGTTTCTTTTCCTTTTTCCTTCCTGCAATGCGGAAAAGGCATACAATTATGTACTTGAAATGAGGCAGCATATCGAACGTACGTCTATAATCTACGGCGGCGAAGCAATAAATGTGACTATGACCTTCGGAATTGAGGAGTACAAATCCGAGCTTCTTGTTACCGAGCTAATACATAAGGCAGATGACAAGCTTTACGCCGGAAAAAAAGGCGGAAGAAACACAGTAGTAAGATAATACGAATAAGATAACGGGCGGCTATAAGCCGCCCGTTCAGCCTGTCAATAAACTCCCTTAAGCCTCCTCTTTGCAAGGGGAAGATATGCTTAGGTTTTGACGAAGTAAGCAAAACTTTTGTATAAGTTTATTAATTTTCATCTTGCAAAATGCTGAACTGCATTTTTGCTGTGCGTGGGCTTATCGACAGGCTGAAAGGCGGCTCGCCTTTATTTTATTTCAATAGTTTTCTCACCAATAACAAGTGCGCATACATCTTCAGGATTGACGGGTGTTTCATAGCTTAAGCTGAGAGTAGAGTGATTTATATCATAACCCTCAATATCGCCCATACTTGTCATACCTGTAATTATAACCTTTTCACCGTTTTCGAGCATTACATAGGTACTGCCGTAATTACAGAAAAGTCCGTATAAATTATCAAGATTTTCGCCTTCAAAATAAACAGAAATAGGAGAAACCTCTACACCTGTTATATAAGCATATGCGTTATTCACACCGCCCAGCTTATTTTCAAACGATAAACGTAAATCCTTTTCATAGCGGATTTCTTCAGCGGAATAATCTGCCACAAATTCAGCACGCCACGAATAATCTGCGTTGATATCAAATTCATATTCGCCATTTTCGTTCTTCTTATTCTGAAGACTCGCAGTTAAAGTGAGCTTTTTACCTTTTATAGCGTCCTTAGTATCCATTCTGATACTGAGGCGTACCTTTTCCTCGCTTTTCTCAAGAGGAGTAACGCCTACGCCTGAGCCGAATACGCTATCGGAATCAATGGAGATAAATAAATCCTGGAAAGGTCGGATAATATCATTGCCATACTCATCTTTCTCTATAAGCTTATAGCCGTTTTCGGAGTAGATATCAAGAATTGCAAGCACGCCGTGCTTGTCTGCCGCAGCAGCTACCAGTTCAAAATCCATAGTGTCGATTGTGTCCTGTAAAACTGTTGCTTCAGGTACGATATTTTCCATGAGGTTTTCGCTCTTGTCGCCGAAAATGCTGTTGAAGATTCCCGCATAGTCCCAGCCGTTTGCCGCACCTGCGGTAACCGTAAGGGCGGAAACGCTGACCGCCGCCGCAAGGATTGCCGCAACAGCCTTTGAGGGGCGCTTCTTGGCTGTCATCTTTATTTCTGTGTTCATAACCTTCTGTGATAATTCCTCTGCAGAGGTCTTAGGGGTAATCTGGTCGTATAAATCATTTAATCTGTTCATAAATTGTCCTTTCTCACTTTTCAAGTATGTTCTTCAGCTTGTCTCTCCCACGCTTAAGCCGTGCTTTTACGTTGCTTTCGGATATATTCAGCATTAAGGCGATTTCTGCCACGCTGTAGCCCTCGTAATAATGCAGGTATATTGCCACACGGTAGTTTTTGTTAAGTCGGTTAAGCGCCTCCAGAAGCTCGTAGTCCTTTTCGCTTTTCAGCGGTATGTCCTCGGTAAGAGGAGCGCTGCGCTTCACCCACGGGGAGGACAGGTAGTTCTTGGCAATATTTGATGTCACTCTGATAAGCCATGCCTTTACATTCTTATCGTCAGCAAAGGTTTCCTTGCTGTTGTAGAGCTTTAAGAATGCCTCTTGTGTTATATCCTCCGCATCTGCGCAGTTCTTCACGTAGCTGTATGCCACACGGAACACCGATGGCTGAAAAGCCGTTACGCACTGCGTAAATCTTATTGTGTCGATGATAATCATTCCTTTTTGTTGTAGTCGGTACCGTGAAACGTTTCTGCATTAAAGACAATTCAGAACGGTCAGGGGTTACACCCTGAAAAAAATTTTTTATGTTTTTACATAATTTTCGCAGAATTAACACATTTGCAGGTTAAAATTGTTTTGTAAGATGATTTGCCCTGTTTTAAGGAGAATGAAAAATGAGAATGTTGGAAAAATTCAGAAGAATGTTTGAAGTTTGGTTTCTTTATGCTTTCGGTATCATTCCACGTGAAGAACCAATGAAAAAAATACAGGGCGGAAGCGAAGTTCCCCTCAGAATTACCACAAGTGAGAAATAAAACGTCAAAAGCCGCTGATATACAGCGGCTTTTATTAATATTCAGTTTTTAATCTATATTCAATGCATTGGATTTTACCTCTTGAATTTATTTTACTAATAATAAATCATTCAGTACATCGGAGTTTACCTCTCATAATTTTTTAGTAGTTAAACTGAGTGCTTTTTGGGACTCACTCCACTCCGTATAAAATTTTATATGTAACGCTTATAGTAGCGGTTAACTGACTGCAACAGTCACGTTCCATACAACCCTTTACCGTTCACGTACTGCTTTCAAAGGTAATCGGTCAAACACCGTAAATTTAAAATCTGTTCTTAAAATGTGCTTTAAGAAGCGGAGATTTTCAGTAAAGCCTTTCCGAAGCAGAGTCTATGCCCGATAAAGTCTTAGATGATGATATTGTTTCCGTAGCCATTGGACTCGCTCCCCTTTCCGGTTGAATTTACAGCTTCGCTGCATCTCAGAATGCTTGAATCTTCTGTATAGAACTTAATCAAAAGATTAATTTTTTCTGACTCCTGGGTCCGAGAACTTTGCTTCTCCCGAAGTTTTTTCTGTTCTCTTTCCTTGATTAAAGAATACCATATTTTCAGGCAGTTGTCAATAGGTTTTTCTTGGTTATTTTGTATGATATTTTCAACCGTTTTGTGTGCAATTTATAAGATTTGTGCAGAAAAATGCAGATTTTAACCTCAACCATATTGACAATAACACACCTTTAATGTATAATAAAAATGTTGGTTGCAACAAATTCAACAGAAAGGAAGTTTTTACAATGTCTGAAGAACTTGAAATGCTTGAAGAGTACGAGCCCGTAATCGTTGACCTTGACGGTGAAGAGTTCGAACTTATTGATACAGCTGAAATTGACGGCAAAATCTACGGCGCATTCACTCCTTATACAGAAGAGGACGAGGCTGATGAAGAGGTTGAATTCATTATCCTCGAAATCATCGACGATGAGGACGGAGAACAGTGCACACTCAAAACCGTTGACGATGAAGAGCTTTATGCAAAAATCGGCGACGAATTTGTAAAGATTTTTACAGAAGAATTCGGCGAGGAATAATTATTGTCCGCACAACGGATAATAACATTGAAAGGCGTAAGCACCACTGATTGCACCGCCGTTTCACAAACTTTGTAACTTCATCCGCCTGTAAAAAGGCGGAATTTGCAGGGGCGCTCCGCCCCTTTACTGCTTCGTTCGATTTCGTATGGATTTTATGATCCGACAATTTACAAAAGGGATTTCTCCATGGCAGCGGATTGCAGACCTCCCGTACTGCGGAAGAAGGGAGCGTGAACCTGTCAGGCGATCTTACCCGCCCTGCTTTTATGCGGGTTCTTTGTCCATACGTCCGGCGCGGCGGTAATACCAAAAACACCCCTCTGAACATACGTTCGGAGGGGTTTTAAATTTAATATCCCAGTTTTTCAAGCAAGCCTTCACACCCACGCAGTACATCATCATAGGTGTCATCAAAATTGCCTGTGTACCACGGGTCGGCAATGTCTCCGCCCTCGCCTGCGAAGCTGAGCAGCTTCGTTACCTTTCCGTCCTTATCCGAACCAATAATCCTGAGCGTATTGCGGACATTCCAGCTGTCCATACAGATAAGATAATCATATTTTTCGTAGTCGCTTTTTCTGAGCTGGATTGCTGTCTTGCCTGCGGTGGAAATGCTGTACTGAGATAATTTACGGGTTGTTCCGTGATGAACTCCGTTTCCGATTTCCTCGGTGCTTGTGGCACGGGATTCGATAAAGAAATCATGGGCAATACCACGCTTTTTCACCATATCCTTAAGTACAAATTCCGCCATTGGCGAACGGCAGATATTGCCGTGGCAGATAAACACAATTTTTACCATTTCTGAAAACCCCTTTTCGTTACATTGTTTTTTCGCTTAACAGAGCCTTGCGAGCCGTTTCTGAAATCTCTCATAGCTTGA
>CAZGRB010000049.1:0-12759 GCA_964527695.1 uncultured Ruminiclostridium sp. | reverse complement strand
TCAAAGAGTGACGTCATGCCTGTAAGAGTGGATTCCTTGAAAAAATTAAAAAGAAGGTTTCCGCAGAACATATAAATAACAAAATGTTCAATATTTCTGCCGAAAAACTGAGTAAACACAAGCGCCATAACTCCAAGAGTCATAAGCGGACCGAGAACACTCCATACCATTCCAAGAACAGTTCTCTTATATTTTTTTGTAAAGTCCCGCTTCACAAGTTCTTCAAAAAGAAAGCGGTTTTGCTTTATTTTTTGTAACATCAGATCATCCTATTTTATTTAATACAATTACAATTCTATTATATCACATTTGCTCTGTCAATTCAAGCTTTTTCACATATTTTAATCAAATAACACAGTACAGGCAGGCGGTTACACCGCCTGCCTGTAAATGATTTATCAATAAATACTACCATAAGCCGCACAAGCTCTGTAATCCGCACCTTCGGTATCCTGAGTGCCGAAAGCTGTCCATGCGTGAGGACGGAAAATTCTTCCCTCTGCCACGTTATGGAGAGATACGGGGATTCTGAGCATTGAAGCGAGAGTAATAAGGTCGTCACCGATATGACCGTAAACGAATGCACCGTGGTTGGCGCCCCAGTTAGCCATAACTGTGTACACATCCTTGCAGGCTTCGTTGTTGCAGATAGGTGCAAACCATGTGGAGGGCCATGTGGGGTCGGTTCTTTCAAGAAGTGTCTTGTTCACATCTTCGGGAAGCTCCACTGTATAACCTTCTACAATCTGGATTGTAGGGCCTAAATTCTTGACATAGTTTACTCTTGCAAATGTGCAGGGCATAACTCCCTTTGTGGAGAAGCTGGAGGAAAATCCGCCGCCACGGAAATAGCCAAGGTTTGCACAGCACCACTTGGTGTTGTCGAGACAAGCCTTAATATCCTTGTCGGTCATGTCCCACCATTCCTTCATGATGTTCTCGCCGTCCTCGTTTGTAACCGCACCTGTGCCGTCAAGAGCAGCCGCGCCGCTGTTAATCATATGTATAAATCCGTTTGCGGCAACGCCCTCAGGCTTCCAGCCTGTAACTCTTTCAACTGCCGCAGGAGACCAGTAGGTTCTTACGTCAGCGAAGATTGCAGCCTTGTTTGTAAGCTGGTGTAAAAACAGTAATGTAACGCCGTTGAGGCCGTCGTTTTCGGTTGCGAAAGGAATAGGCTCACGCTTACCGTTCCAGTCAAAGGTGGAATTAAGGATAGCTTCGCTGAAATCTGCATTCGGCATAAAATCTGTCCAGTTTCTCTGTCCCTGGAAGCCGCCGAGTATTGCATTCTTGCCCTTTGCTTCTTCAAGCCAGCCTTTTTCTGCAAGCTTATCATTGCCGTGCATGATATCCATGAAAATGCAGGTCATCTTTGCAATGAACTTCCAGTTTTCTTCCTTTTCTTCGGGAGTAAGATGTGTTCTCTGATAGAACATTCCGTCTGTGGGGTTTACATCTCTGCCTTCCTTGCAGTTTTCCTTTATCCATGCAAGCGCCTTTTCGTATTCAGCCTCGTCATAAATGCCGAGCTTTTCACGGCGGATAATTTCAGACATATCAACCCATTCAACGTGCATACCGAGGTATGAACGGAAGAAATCCTCGTTGCAGTACGAACCAGCAATACCCATGGAAACCGCACCGATATTAACATAGCTCTTTGCTCTGATGTCACCGATTGCAGTTGCACACTTTGCAAAACGTAAAATCTTTTCTGCTACATCGTCGGGAATTTCCTTGTCGCCGATATCCTTTACGTCGTGACCGTAAATAGAGAAGCAGGGCATTCCGTTTTGTGCATAGGCGGACATTGCTGCAGCAAGAAATACCGCACCGGGACGTTCTGTGCCGTTGAAGCCCCATACTGCCTTGATTGTGTTGGGGTCTTCGTCAATAACCTGTGTTACATAGCACCAGCAGGGGGAAACTGTGAGAGTTGCAACTACGTTCTCCTTTGAGAACTTTTCGCGGCAGGCCGCACTTTCTGCAATACCGCCGATTGTGCTGTCTGCGATTACACATTCAACAGGCTCACCGCTTGCATGGCGGACATTCTTTGTGATAAAATCTGCGGCAATCTTCGCAAGCTCCATTGTCTGAACCTCAAGACTCTCCCTGATACCGAACTGTCTGCCGTCAATTACGGGTCTGATACCGATTTTAGCTAACATAATTCATTTTTCCTTTCATATCTTTGTTTTTGCAACCGTATGAAAACGATTGCATAAATTCACTTATAATTATACCAAAATCCTGCAGAAAATGCAATAGTTTTTTACCGATTTTTAACAAATTATCACCTGTTGACTTACTGCTGCCGAAATGATATAATCATAAAAAGAAGGAGAGAAAATACTATGGCAAAATATGAATTCGGCATAATGGAAAATCCGCCCGTAAGCGGCAGGCGATACGATGATTACGACCCCGAGAACTACCCTCGGCTCATAGCAGTGGCGGACGATACCTTCGACCCTTTCCTTACTGAGTTCAAGGGCAGAATTTACTGGCATACCCTTGATGTCAGCGGAGAGCAAATTGCTATGCCGGGAATAAATCTTATTCCGCCTGAATCCTCGTCGGTTATCGCTGAAATGATTAAAGAAAATGCAGAACTCAACGAACTGCAGAAGCTTCTTACAGCAGCAGTAAGTGAAAATAAATTCGTAATTCTTTTCGGATTATAACAAAAACGCAGTAATGCCACGGCATTACTGCGTTTTTTATTGTCATACATAATATGTATTACCGATAGGGGTATGCGTTACCTTCGCAATTCCCATAACAAGGAACGGCACTGCTATACTCATTACAATCAGTCCGCTCGCTATCATTGAGACTAAGTAAACTGTGCTTTTCCCTTCACGCTTTTGTCTTTTTACTTCACTGACAGTTCTTATTATATGGGGATTTTTCAGGTTATAATAGATATGCACCGCACCGTTCTCGGTATCATCAACATATTTTGTGTATTTCTTTCCCTCAACGGTGTAGACAATGCTTTTTTCAAAGCAGTCGTGATACGCAGGACCACCGTATTTACTGCTACCCTTCATCTTATAATGATGTCTGCCTGTAATCTTTGCACTTGTTCTGCCCCATTTCTTCGGGTCAGGAATATAGCTCCTGAAATTACGGTCATAAACAGCCTTTCCGATAATGAGCAAGCCGATTATAACGCCGATAGCCGATACAACAACTTCTCCCATGTTTTCCTCCCGTTCACATTACATTTATACTGTCAGTAGTGTTATCAATGGGAAGCTCACCGCGCATTGCCCTTTCTACGCTTTCACGCAGCTCCTTACGCTCACTTTCGTAAAGAGGCTTCCATTTCGCCGCACATTCATTGAATTCCATTACTGCGGAGTTTATTTCGCCTTCACGGCCTAATTTCTTCAGAAGATAAATCTTGAGAACAAGATAATCTGCCTTATAGCTGCCCCACTTTTTCATCTTTTTACTGTGAAGAACAGTACGCACTATATTAAGAGCATGACCATATCTTTCCGAAGCGCAGTCTACATAGGCGAGAACGAGATTCAGCATTGTATATGTCTCGCTGTATACAGATGTTTCAAGCTTGTCGATAAACCTTTGATTCCGTCGCCATATATCGTCTGCCAGCTCCTTGTTACCCATCTGCACCGCCGACAGCATATATACGAAAAGATAACTGCTGCGGTCACTTATGCTGTCCTCGCTAACGGAAAGGCCATTGAGAACTGCAATTGCGGATTTATAATCACCCAGCTTCCTGTAAATCTCCGCATATTTTATGTATCTGCCTACGTTTACAGGCTTACCCTTTATAAACTTGTTTTCATAAGCGTAGAAATAGTCGAGGCAGAAGCCCTTTTCATATACGATATATTCCACCTCTGCATTTGCATGGGTAACTGCCAGCGCCGTGACTGCGCCAGAGCCGTAAATCAGCACGAAAATCGAAATGCTCATCAGAAAATGAACAAACGTCATTTCACCACTTATCACAAGACTGATATCTGCAATTCCTATCATACCTATCATTATCCACATCCATGGAAATGTAGCCTTTACCGCTCCTGTAAACTGGTGAAGCCAGTATCTGAATTTGAATTCTCCCATAATTTTCTCCGGTTTTATACAGGCAATTCGCCCTTTATTGCCTTTTCCACATCATTTCTCAGCTCAGTTCTTGTTACTTCAAGAAGCGGCTTCCATTCCTTTGCAACATAATTGTTGAACTCTATGACAGAGTTGTTTATTTCAGAATCTCTGCCCAGCTTTTTAAGCAGATAAATCTTCATTACAAGGAAATTTTCTTTATAGGTTTTGTGTTTTCTGATATGCTTACTGCCAAGAAAGTCGCTGCATATCTGAAAGGCACGTTCATATCTGCCTGCAAGACAGTCGGCATATATCATTACAAGATAAAGCGCGTTGCAGAATGCACCCATATTCTTCTCGGCAATGACAGAGTTGATAAAACCCTGATTGAGCCGCCATATATCATCAGCCAGAGCCGCATCATTCTTGGCAACCGCAATATGCATATATTCAAAAATATATAAGGCACGAAGGGACTTATTGCTTTCAGGCACTTTTATGGAATTCAGCACCTTTATGGCAGAATCATAGTCTCCGAATTTCTGATAAAGCTCCGCAAATTCTATGTAATCATTTTCGTTTACAGGCTTGCCCAGGATATAGTTTTCCTGATAATAGTTGAATGCTTCCATGCAGTAGCCTTTTTCGTTCACTATCTCGTAGAATTTCAATTTGTAATTCATCATCAGCAGGGCTTTTAAAGCAATAATTACAAACATTATCAGAATTAAAACCATATACAGGCATATATATTCAGGCAGCGAATAAGACGGTGATACCGCAGGCAATAAAGCTAAAACTGCTGCTATCACAAAATTTATCGCAATACGCTTACCAAGATTTTTGATAATGCTGCTGTAAATGTACCACCAGTATCTGAATCTGAAACTCATAAACTCCCTCCATATTTTGAAGGCCCTGCAAAGGCTCTGCCCTTGCAGGGTTTATAACTTTTATTATGCGAAGTAATCAATACCGCCCTTGAACATAGGCTGTTCCTTCTTACCGTCTACGTTTACGCAGCAGTTGTCGGAGATACGTTCGCTGTGACCCATCTTACCGAATACACGGCCGTCGGGAGAAATGATACCCTCGATAGCATACATAGAGCTGTTGGGGTTGTAGCGTAAATCCATTGTAGGATTGCCTTCAAGGTCAACGTACTGAGTTGCAACCTGTCCGTTTTCGATAAGCTTTCTGATAACCTCATCGCTTGCAACAAAACGGCCTTCACCGTGAGAAATCGGGATTGTGTAGATTTCATCAACCTTGCAGTGCATGAGCCAGGGAGTCTTGTCGGTACAGATTCTTGTGTTGACAAGCTGGGACTGGTGTCTGCCGATTGTATTGAATGTAAGTGTGGGGCTTTCCTCTGTAAGAGGCACAATTTCGCCGAAGGGTACAAGACCCAGCTTGATAAGTGCCTGGAAACCGTTACAGATACCGAGCATAAGGCCGTCACGCTTGTAAAGCATTTCGTGTACTGCTTCCTTAACCTTGGGGTTGCGGAAGAACGCATTGATGAACTTACCTGAACCTTCGGGCTCGTCACCGCCGCTGAAGCCGCCGGGAACTGCGATAATCTGGCTCTGCTTGATAAGCTCTGCAAATGCGTCTACAGATTCTTCCATTGACTTTGCGTCAAGGTTTCTGATTACGAACTGAGTGGAGATACCGCCGTAACGGTTGAATGCGTCAGCCATATCGTATTCGCCGTTTGTACCGGGGAATGCAGGTATAAGAACTCTGGGCTTTGCAATCTTGTTTGCAGGTGCGCAGATATTTGTACAGCCGCCTGTGTAGCTTATCTTTTCGGGAGCGGGCATCTTCTTTACGCTGTCACGGAAGATAGGCTCTAAAACTGCGTCCCACTTCTTTTCAAGTTCAGCCATGTCAATAACAACATCGCCACTGTAAATCTTGTATTCGTCGATTGTTTCACCGATAAGCTGTGCGCCTTCGATTTCGCCGTTTGCTTCGATAATGAATGCACCGTAGCAGAGTGAGAACAGCTCGTCGTCGCTGAGGTTATTCAGCTTGGCACCGATACGGTTACCGAGGGACATCTTGAAGATACCTTCTGCAAGACCGCCGTTTGCATAGGACCATACGGAAAGAGCCTTGCCGTCAGCAACAGCCTTTTCAACTGTTTCAAATACGCTCTTAACGCTGTCGAATACAGGGAGCATATTTTCATCATATTCGGGCTTGATGATATAGATTTTGCTGAAAGGACACTTGAATTCTGCAGAGATAACCTTGTCTGCCTTTGCAGTGGAAACTGCGAAGGAAACAAGTGTGGGAGGTACGTCGATATCTTCGAATGTACCGCTCATAGAGTCCTTACCGCCGATAGCACCGCAGCCAAGCTCAAGCTGCGCCTTGTATGCGCCTAAAAGTGCGCTGAAAGGCTTGCCCCAGCGGGAAGGTGTACCCTGTGTTCTTTCAAAATATTCCTGGAATGTAAGCCAGCACTTCTTGTAAGAGCCGCCTGCTGCCACAATCTTTGCGATAGATTCGATTACCGCAAGCATAGCGCTGTGGTAAGGGGACTGAACAGCAACCATAGGGTTGTAGCCCCAGCCCATAAGGGAAGCTGTTGTTGTCTTTGCGTCAAGTACGGGAATCTTGGCAGCCATAGCCTGTACAGGTGTCTGCTGTGTCTTGCCTGCAAAAGGCATAAGAACTGTTGCAGCGCCTACTGTGGAGTCAAAACGCTGAACAAGTGCTCTCTGTGAGCATACGTTAAGGTCAGTAGCAAGCTTTTCCCAGTCTTCTGCTGTATTCTTGTATTCTGTCTTGTAGTAAACTGTGGGGTTTGGAACTGCAATTTCTGTATGCTTTTCCGCACCGTTGGAGTTTAAGAATTCACGGGAGATGTCGCAGATTGTCTTACCGTTCCAGTTCATTCTCAGTCTGGGCTCAGCTTCAACAACAGCCACGGGAGTTGCTTCAAGGTTTTCGATGCCTGCAAGCTGGATGAACTTTTCAACATCGTTCTTGTCAACAACAACCGCCATTCTTTCCTGAGATTCGGAAATTGCAAGCTCTGTGCCGTCAAGACCGTCATACTTCTTGGGAACAGCGTTGAGGTCGATTGTAAGACCGTCTGCAAGCTCGCCGATAGCAACGGAAACACCGCCTGCACCGAAGTCGTTGCATCTCTTGATTAAGGTTGTAGCTTCACGCTTTCTGAATAAACGCTGGAGCTTTCTTTCGATAGGAGCATTACCCTTCTGAACTTCTGCACCGCATGATTCAAGGGATTCCACGCTGTGGGACTTAGAGGAACCTGTTGCACCGCCGCAGCCGTCACGGCCTGTACGTCCGCCGAGGAGTACGATAACATCGCCGGGTGCGGGTCTTTCACGTCTTACGTGGTCAGCGGGAGCAGCAGCAATAACAGCACCGATTTCCATGCGCTTAGCCATATAGCCGGGGTGATAAAGCTCAGCAACATGACCTGTTGCAAGACCGATCTGGTTACCGTAGGAGGAATAACCTGCGGCAGCAGTTGTTGTAATCTTTCTGGGAGGTAATTTACCCTCAATTGTCTCGGAAACAGGGAGAAGAGGGTCAGATGCGCCTGTTACACGCATTGCCTGATATACATAAGCACGGCCTGAAAGGGGGTCACGGATTGCGCCGCCGAGACAGGTTGCCGCACCACCGAAAGGCTCGATTTCTGTGGGGTGGTTATGTGTTTCATTCTTGAACATAAGGAGCCATTCTTCGTCCTTACCGTCAACGTCAACGGTAATCTTAACGGAGCAGGCATTGATTTCTTCGCTTTCGTCAAGGTCAGGCATAAGGCCGTCAGACTTCAGCTTCTTAGCCGCAAGAGTAGCAATGTCCATAAGGCATATGGGCTTATTACCTCTGCCCAGTTCTTCGCGGTTTACCTTGTATTCCTTGTATGTATCTGCAATATAGGGGGCTTCGATATCAGCCTTGTCGATGATTGTGCCGAAGGTGGTGTGACGGCAGTGGTCAGACCAATAGGTATCAATCATACGGATTTCTGTGATTGTGGGGTTGCGGTTTTCTGTCTTGAAATAATCCTGACAGAACTTGATATCATCGTTGTCCATAGCGAGACCGTAGCTCTTTACGAAACCAGCAAGACCGTCCTTGTCGAGGTCAAGGAAGCCGTCTAAGGTTGCAACCTCTGTGGGAATATCATACTTTATCTTAAGTGTTTCGTATTCTTCGTAGCCGCATTCTCTGGATTCAACAGCGTTGATAAGATACTTCTTTATCTTTGCAAATTCCTCATCTGTGATGTTGCCACTTAAGATGTAGATTTTTGCATACTTCACAGCAGGCTGGTCACCCTGACAGAGCATCTGGATACACTGTGCGGCACTGTCTGCTCTCTGGTCGAACTGTCCGGGGAGAAATTCAACGGCAAACATACGCTCGCCCTCGCCGATTACAGGAAGGTCATAGTAAACATCGTCAACAGGGGGTTCAGAGAAAACCGTAGGAATGGAGCGTTCAAGATTTTCCTTTGAAATATCTTCAACGTCATAACGGTTTACAATTCTCGCACCTGTAACGCCCTCAATTCTGAGAGAGGTCTTAAGGTCGGATAAGAGAGCCTCGCCCTCTACCGCATACTGCGGCTTCTTTTCAACATAAATACGATAAACTGACATAAACAGTCCTTTCTCCTTGTTCTACAACAGGAAGTATAATTTTTCAGCGGTTTTCCGCATAAAATATCATTTTAATTTTATCATAACAGGACATTTTTGTCAATAAAAATCATACCCTAAAAACAAGTAAATATAATTTACTATTTTGGTTTAATTTCCTGTAAAACTATTGACTCCGCAGAGTTTTTGTGGTATAATAATGTAAATTGAATTTACTAAGGGGTTAATATGAAAAAAAGAATTACCATTTCAGCTATAATATCCGCCCTTTTACTGTCGGGCTGTTCGGGAAGCACTGCCGAAGGCACAGGCACAACTACCACTGTTGATACAACCTCAGCGGTTGTCACAGAGGCCCCCGAAACAACAACTGTCACCGAAGCCACAGAGGAAAGCGAAAAATCCGAACCAGTGCTTCACAGCTCTGAAATCGAAACCGAAGACGGCTGGCTTTACTACATATGGGATGATAACGGCGTGATGAAAGCCTATATATCAGACTATAACGGTACTGACACAGACCTTGTGATTCCCGATTATGTTGACGGTTATCCCGTTACAAACGTCAACAGCTATACATTTACCAATAACGAAACTATAACAAGCGTGGTTTTCCCCGATACTATAGAAATTATTAAAGACGCATTCAGAGGCTGTGCTAATCTTGAAAGCGTAACTATTCCCGATACCGTACAGAAAATCAGTGCCGACAGCTTTGAGGGTACGCCCTGGTTTGAAAAGCAATGTGCGGAAAACGATGTTGTAATAATCGGAAGCGTTCTGCTTCGTGCCGTAAATGTAAGCGGCGACTACACTGTTCCCGATAACATCACCTACATAGCCGACTGGTCATTTTACGGATGTAAGGAAATAACCTCAGTAACTATCCCTGACAATGTCACAGGCATAGGCGTAGGTGCATTTTCCCAGTGCTATAATCTTACATCTGTAACCCTGCCCGATACCATAACGAAAATAGAGTATGCCGCTTTCGGATACTGCTATCAGCTTGACAACGTGGTTATCCCCGACAGTGTAACCTACATTGATGACAATGCCTTTTCAGGCTGTGAAGCTCTTACAAACATTACCATTCCCGAAACAGCAACATATATCGGCACAGACGCCTTTGAGGATACAATTTGGCTTGCGGAAAGGCAGGCTGAAAATCCTCTTGTTGTGGTAAACGGCACACTTATTGACGGTTTAGCCGCAAGCGGTGATGTTGTAATACCCGAAAACGTTACAAAAATAGGGGCATACTCTTTCTGGCAGAACGAAAATATTACCTCTGTAACAATTTCCAGCGGTATAACCGAAATCGGAAAGTACGCATTTAACTATTGTATAAATATTAGAAGCATTACTATGGCGGACAGTGTGAAGCTTATAGGCTGGAGCGCTTTCAGCGAATGTTCGTCGCTGGAAGAAATCAGCTTTTCAAAAAATCTCACCAATATTTACAACGGTGCATTCACCGACTGCCCCAAGCTTACAGGCTTCACTATTCCCGATGAGCTGGACATAGACCTTTTCAGCTATATTTTCGGTACATTTCATGATGAAAAATACCCCATAGAAGCCAAATACAAAGGAACAACCTGGGTTTATAACTACGAAAATAACCGCTTTGAAAACACCGTTCAATCGGCGGAAAGATAAAAAAGCGACAAAACAAAAGTGGGTACGGCATGCCGTGCCCACAAAAATAAAGACAGGACATAAATCCTGCCTTTTTTGTTATTTTTCAATTTCGCTCATTACCGCACCGAGAATATCCCGTGAAGGCTTCTCCTCAGCTTTTCTGACAATCGCCTCTGTATCGCTTACAGTAAGGCTTCCGCCATCGGTAAGAATTCCCGCCGTAGTCTGCTTTGCTCTCACTCTGCTTACAGCAAATGCAATCACCGCACCCAGCACAATAACCACCGCCGCACATACAGCAAAAATCCATACTTTGTTATCCTGCTCTGCGCCTGCAATGCTGATTTCAGTGGTAACTGCCAGTTCTTCCATTGTTACAGCAGGTGCATCGGAAGCTCCGCCGTCAGCATTTATCCCTGCTGCAAGGATTCCGCCGCCTGTTTCCTCTGTTAAAACAGAACCGCCGTCCACACCATAACCGCCTGCTATAATGCCCTCGGTTGCCGCATCAAGAGTAAAGCCGTTTCCCGCCTCAAAAACCAGCATATCGCCGTACTGTCCAAGAAGCTTCTCTACATACATTTCCGCATTAGGGTTGCTCATATCGATATTCGCGTGAAGCTTGTTTTCCATTTCATGGACGCCAAGTCCGTAAATGCCTGACTCATCTCCCATAAAGGATGAAACTTCATCCTGAGCCTGTCTCAGCTCCTTATAGGAATAGCTCTGATAGGTAAATTTTACAGAATCGTCATTCTCGATAAGAGAAAGGATTTCCTCCTTGCCTGCTTCTCCTGCCTCGTCCTTTGTGACAGCTACCACAAGCTCAGACATATCCCCTGTTTCCGTCCACACACCGCAGACGTAATCGGGGTAATTATACTCATATTTTCCGCTTGCGTACCAGTCCTGATAAAGCTCAGCCATATCAAGATAAATCACAACAGGTTCCCCTGTATCATAAGTTACGGCAGGCACGATTTCATCTGCACCTATAAATTCGGGAGGATAGACCTTGTAGTACTCCTCAGAAAGCGTAAATCCAGGCTCGATTGTCTCATCAATAACCGTCGGTACAAGCCCGCCTTCTTCGGCGTCAGAAAAATCATCGGCTTCGGAAATTTCCGTTGCAGGCACAGCGGTTTCAACTGCTGTTTCCACAGCTTCCTCCGCAGAAGCGCAGATTGTAAAATTAAGGCATAACGAAGCCATTAAGGCTGCTAAAATATATTTTCTCATTATTCTCCTCCGTTCAGTATATTACGAAGCTTGTTTACAGCTTTTCTGTACCGCCACAAGGCAGTACCTGTCGGAATGTTCATCATTTCCGCAATTTCACGGAACTTGAAACCGCCGTTGAGATGCAGTACAACCAGCTGTCTTTCTTCCTTTGTCAGCTTTTCAAAGGCTCTTTCAAGGTCAATACGCTCATCGGTTGTATCCCCTTTATCGGACAGCATATTGTCACATTCATCAATATTTATATGCTGTTTTTCCAGTCTGTCAACTGTCAGATTATGTACCATTCTCATAAGATATGCCCTCGGCTTCTCCAGCGGCGCTTCAGGCGGTTTACGGTACAGCTTCACAAAAAAATCCTGTATTATATCCTCAGCAAGACACCTGTCCCCCGTAATACGGTACGCAACGGTGTAGGCAGTGCCGCTGATTTCGTGATATATTTCTTCAAAAGCGTTTTTATCATTTGCTTTAAGCTGCATAAGCTTTCCGGAAAGCTCTTTATCGGTCAATTCTATCAACCCCTTTCATAATATAAGACGGAAGAGAATTGTAAATTATTGGTGTTTATTTGAAAGAAATTTCAAGCTTTTTGTAAAAAGCTTGACCAAAAACTTTCATTTCTCGCTTTGCTCGGTTTTAAGAGAAATAGACTTACAAAGCACTTGATTATTCATCAAAAAAGCACCCTTTCGGGTGCTTTTTGATCAGTTGATTGCCGCCTTTAAAGCTTCTGCCTTGTCTGTCTTTTCCCATGCTACGCCAAGTTCTTCTCTACCCATGTGACCGTATGCGGAAAGCTCCTTGTACTGGGGCTTTCTGAGTTCGAGAGTGGAGATGATAGCTGCGGGACGGAGGTCAAATACCTTGTTTACAGCTTCGCTGATCTTTTCGTCGCTTACCTTACCTGTACCGAATGTATCAACGAGAACAGATACGGGAGTTGCAACACCGATAGCGTATGCAAGCTCAACCTCGCACTTTTCAGCAAGGCCTGCTGCTACGATGTTCTTAGCAACATATCTTGCTGCATAAGCTGCAGAACGGTCTACCTTTGTCGGGTCCTTACCTGAGAAAGCGCCGCCGCCGTGTCTTGCGTAGCCGCCGTATGTATCAACGATAATCT
>CAZGRB010000048.1:0-12864 GCA_964527695.1 uncultured Ruminiclostridium sp. | reverse complement strand
GTACCCTGCTATCCTATCGGCGTAATCAGCATGGTCGATAACGGAAAGAACGACGAAAAAATTATTGCTATCCCCTTTGAAGACCCCAACTATAACTCCTACCGCAGTATCGAAGCGCTTCCTCGTCATATTTTCGAGGAAATGCAACACTTCTTCAGCGTTTATAAGCAGCTTGAAGGCAAGACAACCGCAGTAAATGAGGTGCAGGGTCATAAGGCAGCTGCCGCTGTTATTGAACAGTGCATAAAGAACTATAAGGAAAAATTCGGTGATGATACGGAGGTACAGGAATGATTGCAAAGACATCTCCTATGGGCTGGAACAGCTGGGACTGCTACGGTGCTTCAGTTGACGAAAAAACAGTAAGAGCAAATGCAGAATACATGGCAAAGAATTTAAAGCAGTACGGCTGGGAATATATTGTCGTGGATATCCAGTGGTCGCAGCCTACCGCAAGCAACCACGAGTACGAGCCTTTCGCTGACCTGTGCATGGACGAATACGGCAGGCTTATTCCTGCAGAAAACCGTTTTCCTTCATCTGCTGACGGAAAGGGATTTGCTCCTTTAGCTGAATATGTTCATTCACTCGGTTTAAAGTTCGGTATCCACATTATGCGCGGTATTCCCCGTCAGGCAGTTCATCAGAACGTTAAAATCAAGGGTACAGACAAGACCGCACGTCAGATTGCCAGCACAAACCGTATCTGTCAGTGGAATCCCGATATGTACGGTGTTGACGCTGACAAGGACGGTGCAAGAGCATATTATGACAGCATTTTTGAGCTGTACGCTTCATGGGGCGTTGATTTTATAAAGTGCGATGACATATGCCGTGAAATGAGCCATGCAGAGGAAGAGCTTATCATGCTCAGTGACGCTATGAAAGACTGCGGCAGAGATATGGTGCTCAGCCTTTCCCCCGGACCTGCAATTCTCGAAAAGGCGGAATTATACAAGCAGACAGCCCATATGTGGCGTATTACAGACGATTTCTGGGATAAATGGGAACTCCTTTACGCTATGTTCGAGCGTGCGGAAAAATGGTGCACACACACAGGCGCAGGAAACTGGCCTGACGCAGATATGCTTCCCGTAGGCGCAATTTTACAGGATTACGATAAGAGCAACCGAACAAAATTCACACAGGACGAACAGCATACAATGATGACCCTGTGGAGTATTTTCCGCTCTCCTCTTATGATAGGCGGAGAAATGACTGTTATGGACGATTTCACACTGAAGCTTCTCACTAACGAGGGTATTCTCGGTATGCATAAGGACGCACGTCACGCTCATCAGGTATGGCGCAGGGAAATTGACGGTGTTGAGCACGTTTTATGGGTTGCCGCAAGCGCAAAGGGCGGCTTCTATCTTGCAGTTTTCAACACAGGCGAAGCTGACAGCGAAATTGAAATCAACCTTGAAGATGTTGAAACCTACAGCAAGGTAAGCGGTAAGGAGCTTTGGAGCGGCGAAGCTGTCACAGCTGACGGAAAGCTTTCCGTAAAGCTTCCGTTACACGGTGCAAAGGCGTATTATTTCAATGCTGTATGATGAAGAAATGATGCTTCTCGCAATTGAAGAAGCAAAAAAGGCTGAAGCCATAGGCGAAGTGCCTATCGGTGCTGTTATTATCGACGAAAACGGAGAAATAATCGGCAGAGGCCACAACACAAGAGAAACTGAGCAGCGGCCTACGGGACACGCAGAGCTGATTGCGATTGAGCAGGCGGCAAAGTACAAAAACAGCTGGCGGCTTTCGGACTGCACACTGTATGTTACTCTTGAACCCTGCCCCATGTGCGCAGGAGCAATTATGAACGCACGGCTAAAAAGGATAGTTTACGGTGCGTTTGATGAGAACGGCGGCGCATTGTCCTCGGTAATTTCTCTTTATGAACATAATTTCGGCTATAAGCCGTTTGTAAGAAGCCGCATTCTCGAAAGAGAATGCGCCTTGCTTTTGACAGATTTTTTCAAGAACCTACGAAAGGCAGATTAACATTTGAACCGTTATAAAGCCCTTGCGGCAAATACAGTAATACTCGGTCTCGGTCAGTTTGGCTCAAAGTTCCTGATAATACTCATGATGGGCTTTTATCAGGCAACCCTCGGAACTACGGGATACGGCGAAATCAACAATATAATAGACACTGCTACGCTTCTGATGTCGGTGGCAACTCTCTCAATAGGCGAATCAATTATCCGCTTCGGACTTGACGCTGCCTTTGATAACAGACAGGTATTTTCCATCGGCGTCAGAGTCACGGGCATAGGTCTTGCGGCAATTCTGCTGTTTGTTCCGCTTATCGGACTTTTTTCAGACCTGTTTCCTGACAATGCGGTATTCGCACTGCTCAGCGATTATGCGTGGATAACGGTTGCCTACGTTGCAACGGGAAGCCTTAAAAGCTGCTGTGCATTGTTTGTGCGGTCAATAGGACACGTGAAGCTTTATGCAATCGACGGTATTCTGACTACCGTCATGAATATCGTTTTCAACCTTATCCTGCTTCTCGGCTTCAAAATGGGTAACGTGGGATACCTTCTTTCTGTAATTCTCGCAGATATCTGCTCGATTGCTTTCCTTACGCTTATGGCAAAGCTATGGCGATACGTTATCTTCACAGGCATAAACAAGGATATGGTAAAATCCATGATGAGCTTCTGTCTGCCTATGATACCAACAGCGGTTATGTGGTGGATTATAAACTCATCGGGCAGCTTCTTCGTCTCGGAATTCATCGGCTTTGAAGCCAGCGGTGTATACAAGGCGGCGTATAAATTCCCCAGTATGATTTCCATTTTTTCGGGAATCTTCTCACAAGCGTGGAATATGTCCGCAATTACCGAGAACAACTCAAAGACAATTGCAAATTTCTACACAAACGTATTCAATATTTTCCAGTCCTTTGTATACGTTCTTGCAGCAGGACTTATGCTTGTAATAAGACCAGCAATACTGATTTTCTGCGAACCTGAATTTGAAATCGCATATCAGTATACACCCTTCCTTATTCTTTCGGTTTCATTCACCTGCTTTTCAACCTTTATGGGCAGTGTTTATGTTGCCTCAAGAAAATCCGTCCGCTCTATGGCTACTGCGGCAATCGGTGCGGCAATAAATGTAGTTCTGAATATTGTCCTTATAAAGACTATAGGACTCCACGGTGCGGCAATCGGTGCATTCGTAAGCTTCCTCGTTATCTTCATTATCCGTGCTGCTGACACAAGAAAGATAGTAAGAATGGATATGAAGCTTCCGAAAATGCTTATTAATTCCGTTCTTCTCCTTATAATGACCGCTGTCATTATTTTCACAACTGATATGGTTATTTATTACGCAGCTCTGGCAGTGCTGTTCCTCATAGTTACAACAATCAATTTCCGTTCAGGTCTTAAGGCAATAAGAATCCTACTAAAAAAGGAACAATTTGAGAGATGAAAAAATACTATCTCTGGCTTATAAAGGTTTTCGATACGGCAAATCCCGATTTACACGAGCTTATGGTTCGCTTCGGGTCGCCAAAGGAAATATACAATGCTTTTAAGAATAATTTCGCCGCAGCAGGCAGGGACTATGCCGAAAAGGCGGAGAAAATAACCCTTGAGGACGCCCAAAAGCTTATTTCCAAGCTTGAAGAAAAGGGTATCACAATCATAACCTATGACGATGAAATTTATCCCGAAAATTTGAAAAATACGGATAATCCGCCCTACGTATTGTTTGCAAAAGGAAATACGGAGCTTCTGAAAACAAAGCTTCTCACCATAGGCGGAACACGAAAGGTAACAGAGCATACCATTGCTGTTGAAACTGCCGTATGCGAGGAGTTGTGCAACGAATATACGTTTGTCGCTTCCCTTGCGGCAGGCTGTGAGCAGCTCGCCTGCCTTACCGCAATAAAACACGGCAAGGGCTGTATTGAGGTGCTTCCCTGCGGCTTTGATTACGAATATCCCAAGGGAACTCAGGTGATACGTCAGCAGATTCTGATGAACGGCGGCTGTCTCCTTTCGGAATTTCTCCCTGAAACAAAGTCAAGCAATGCAAATTATCTGAAGCGTGCAAGGATTTCAGGCGGAATTTCAAAGGCAATGATTATCTTTCAGGCTGCCTCAAACAGCGGTTCGCTCAATGCCGCAAAATATTCGCCTGCGCTGTTCTTCCTGCCTCCCGAAGATGTCTTCTCTGACAAGTACTCAGCGGCAGTTTCAGGTGTAAGAAACGGGGCAAAGCTTTATCTCACTCCCAACTCTCTAAAACCTGCTTACGAGGCGGATTATAAACCCAGTCATATCAGATTTGAGTCACACAGAAAGCAATACAAGGTAGTCACCGACGAGACCGCTGAATCCGCTGAAAATACAGAAACTGAACCTCCCGTTCAAGACGGAGAATTTGAGTCTGAGCTTCACAGAGTTGTTTACAATATGATTGCCAAAAGTGATGAGGCGGTTTATTTTGACGAAATATACAGAAATATCGACAGCGATATCCCCACAACAAACGAGATACTCCTTGACCTGGAGATTTCGGGCATGATAACTGCGGTTGCAGGCGGAAGGTATATGAAAGTGTAGGAGCAATTTTATGAATAACAAATATTATACAGTCTGCGGAATTGTTAAAATAGAGGGTAAGATTATGCTTGTCCGTCATACTTACGGAACTGCTAAAGACAGAATTTTACTGCCGGGTGGGTTTGTGCAAGAAAATGAACTGCCTACCGTTGCAGTTGAACGCGAAATTCTCGAAGAAACAGGTGTTACTGCAAAAGCAAAGTCTATAATTGCTATGCAATTCAAGCCTGAACAATGGTGCGCAGTTTTCGTGATGGAATATATTTCGGGTTTGCCAAAATCCGACGGTTATGAGAACAGCGAAATTCTTTTGCTTACACCCGAGGATGCGGTGAAACGTGACGACATTACAAATATGAGCAGGGAAATCCTTAAAGCATATATGAATAAGCATCCCGAATTGCGGAAAGGCGACTATATTCCCGCTTCGGCGGATAAGGACAGTTATGTTATTTTCGGAGTATAAAAATGAGCCATTGCTACGCAATGGCTCATTTTATTACATCAGAATATCATCAAATTTGCCTCGGATTGCCGCTATCAATGCAGAGGGAGAAAGCTTTATCTGAGTGCCGATTCTGCCGCCGCTGATAAAGAACTCATCCATGGTCTCAGCAGAGGAATGAACGACCGTCATAAACTGCTTCTTCATACCGATAGGCGTACAGCCGCCTCTTACATATCCCGTAACAGCATTTATATCCTTTACGTGAAGCAGCTCAACTGACTTTTCTCCTACGCTCTTTGCCGCCTTCTTAAGGTCAAGCTCCTCGGCGACAGGTAAAAGGAAACAGTAATAACTGCCGCTTTTTCCGTGGGCAACCAGAGTTTTGAAGGTGTACGCAGGGTCTTGTCCCAGCTTTTCAGCAACCGTTATACCGTCTATAAATTCATCACATTCGTATGATTTCATTTCATAGGGTATCTTCTTCTGCTCCAGAAAACGCATTGCGTTTGTTTTTACTTCCTTAGCCATAGGGGCGGTCCTTTCTTATCCCTTTATGCTGTCAATGTGCTTCTTTATGCACTCAAAGGTTTCGTCGCTTATGTCGTGTTCAATCTTGCAGGCATCCTCAAGGGCGGTTTCACGGCTTACACCGATATTCATAAAGAAATCGGAAATAGTAGTATGACGCTCATAGATACTCTCGGCAATCTTTCTACCCTTTTCTGTAAGAGAAATGTGATTGAATTCATCAACATTTATAAGACCGTTGCCCTTCATCTGCTTTACAACAACCGATACGGTAGGTCTGGAATAACCCAGCTCATCGCAGATGTCGATTGCGTGCAAATCGGGCTTTTTTTTGGAAAGCACAAGAATTGTTTCAAGGTAGTTTTCTACAGCTTCTGATACTTCTTTTTTCATTTTTGTTTTTCCTTTCCGCTTTTTATTTCTTTTCAATCAGATGAGCTTCATCGACCCATGAATAGTAGCCTGTCATATCGTCCGGAAGCGTGTCACAGTTTATTCTGAGCGTGCTGAAAAGAACACAGTCGGAACGCTGATATACAGGAATTTCAATTGCGTTTCCGAAAATTAAATTGAGACAGCTTGTATATGCCTCTTTCAGCTCCTCATTATCCTTTGAAGAAGCGGAAACGGCAATATATCCATCAAGCTCTTCATTATCAATTCCGTAATAATTGTCGTCAGAATACATAGTGCTGAGTCTTGGCTGAACGCCTGTTTCCCAGACAGCCGCCCATATCTGATGAGTGCCGCTGTTCATTACCGTCCACATCTGGGATGCGTCGGCAGTATCGGTAATTGTAAGTGTGATACCGATATCCGAAAGAAGCATTGCCGCCGACTCAAGAGCATAATAGCAAGGGTGGTTTCCCGTTCCGTCCGCCGCAATTACAGCGTTGAAGTTGAGCGAGCCTCCTTCGGGTGCAGAAACTGCCTTTCCGTCCTCAACCACATAACCTGCCGCTTCCAGATAACCAAGACAGGCTCTTTTGGCTGCCGCTGATTTCTCCTGGTCACGCATTCCGTCAATATATATTGCTGTTCCGTTGATATCCTTGCTGTACGGCTTCTCGTAATCATTGCCTATCCATGCGCTGAGTACGGCAGGATAGTCGGTTTTTATTCCGACAGTGCCGTAGTACCGTTCAACAGAAATATCACGGTAAAGATAAATTGCTGTGGCAAGCGCCTTTCTGAGAGCAATGCTTTCTTCGGAGGAAGGATTGCCTCCTATGTTGACATTTGCCGAATTGATACCGATATATCCGTAGCCGTCCTTGCTTATGGTAGCTGCAAAAAGCTTTTCCATAGCCTCGTTTGCGGAATTTATTTCATCGGATGTCCTCAGAGAGCCGTCGGGGTATGTTATATCCGCCGTGCCGTCGCTTACTGCCGAAACCGCTGAGTCGGTAATAGTCTGCTTTACCTCGATTTTTTCAGTAAGAGGTGTACCCTTGTAATATTCAGTGTTTGCGGTAAGGTATACAACACCGCTTTCGCTGCGTTCATAATAATAAGGGCCTGCGCCAAGGGGTGCGTTTTCCTTTTCGGCAATAAGTTCAAGAGCTGTTCCCTTTTCAAAGCCGAATTTTTCTGCATCGGCATCAAAACTGCTTTCATCACCGTAATAATGAAGCGGTGCAACCGTTATATCCGCAAGCTCGTAAATTACCGATGGATTACTTCCCGAAACGGTAATCTTAACGCTGTATTTCCCTGTTTTCTCGATTCCTGCAATGCTGTACACTGCTGAACTTTCCCCTGACTGCTCCGAAAGGTATTCAATGGCACAGACAACAGCGTCGGTGCGGTAGAATGCTGAATCACCCTCGGACATACTGCCCAGCAGCTCGTAGTTGCCGCCGTACATATCCGCAAGGTCGGAAAGAACTGTCTGCTCGTCCGCAACTTCAGCGGAATTATACTCACTGTCCACCGTGTAGAAAAATGTCATTAAATCCTTTGGTTCGGGATAGCTTTCGGTATAAATGGAAAAACTGCTGTCAGCGTAAAGAGATTTTACCCATTCAAATTCGCTTTTCAGAACGGGCATAACAATCTCATCCCTGATTTTCTTCTGCACTTCTTCGGTCTGTAATGCTTCTTCTATTTCCTCATTTGAAAAAGTATCGGCAATAGAACTGTTGAGCAGGTAATTCACCGCTCCCTTTATTCCGATTCCCTGAATGTCCGAAATATACGCCATTGAGGGGTCAAGAAGCATATAAAGCGTAAAAATAAGGTCATCGGCGTCCATAATTTCACCGTCACTGAACTTTACGTCACGACGGAGACTGAACACGTATTCTGTTTCGTCGGTTTCCTCATTGTAGCTTTCGGTTACATCCGCAATGCCGCTGTATTCGTAATATGTACCGTTGTAAAGAATACGCTCGCCGTCAATTCCGTTATGGATTATTCTGCCGTTACGGTCCTTTGCAAGGAGCTTTTCTCCTGTAATTTCATTTATAAAGCCGTCAAAATCACCTGTCTGATAAAAAGGGTTGCAGGTGTTGTTATACTCCCCGAGTGCCACCACAAGAGGAGTCTTTTCCTTTTCCTCAATCTTTTCATCCTCGCTGGCAAGTGCCGCAAGGGTTGTCTTTTCAGTTTCAGAGGAGGCGGAAGTCGATACGGCTGAGGTTGTAGCGGCTGACTCTGTAGTCTGTTCATTGCCGTTTGTGCAGGAAGAAAGCAGCAGGCAGGCTGAAATCAGCAGAGAGATCAGTCCTCGTATTTTCCTTTTCAATATAATTCCTCCAATCATTACCGTTAATTATATACTAAAATTTCAGAATTGTCAAACGATAAACAGGTGAAAGGCCCGTGAAAAAGAGGAAATGTAATTTTCTGACGTAATTTGTTATACAACCCTGTTCTGCTCCCTGCCTTCGGTGAAGGCTTCAATATTACTTTCCACAATGCCCATAAGCCTCTGTCTTGTTTCCAGCCCTGCCCAGCCTACATGAGGTGTAATGAGGCAGTTTTCAATTCCGTAAAGCGGGCAATCCTCCGCCATAGGCTCAGCCGCAAGGACGTCAAGACCTGCGCCCATAAGCTTTCCGCTGAGAAGTGCGTCACGGAGTGCGTATTCATCGACAATGGGGCCCCGTGCCGTGTTTATGAACAATGCACCGTCCTTCATTCTGGCAAAGGCGTCAGCGTTCATAAGCTTTTCCGACTGAGCATTGAGAGGACAATGTACAGATACTATATCGCTCTGCGAAAGCATTGCGTCAAAATCAACAAATTCAACCGTTTCATCGTCCTTGGGTGTTCTCGTATACACAAGCACCTTCATTCCGAAAGCCTTTGCAATCTGTGCGGAACGCCTACCGATTGAGCCGTAGCCGATAATACCCATGGTCTTGCCCGAAAGCGAACCGATAGGAAAAGGAAAATATGAAAATGTTGCGCTTTTCTTCCAGTTCCCGTCTGAAACGTGCCTGTTATAATCCGAGAGACGGCAGTAATGCTCTAAAATAAAAGCGTATGTAAGCTGAACAACGCCCTCAGTGGAATAAGCAGGAACGTTTGCAACGGCAATCCCTCTTTCCTTTGCACATTCAAGGTCGATATTATTGAAGCCTGTGGCAAAAAGTCCTATATATTTAAGCTGAGGTGCATTTTCCATAACCTCACGGGTAATAAAGGTCTTGTTGCACAGGATAATATCTGCATCACGCACCCGTTCAATTACTCTTTCCGGTTCTGTAAGACCGTATCTCTTCACTTCACCGTAACGGGCAATGCCTGAAAAGCTCAGGTCTCCGGTGGAAACTGTATCGCTGTCAAGAATTACAATTTTCATAACTGAATCTCACCTTTCACACAAAATTAACATATTAAGAGCTTATTATAGTATAACACAAATGAAAAACATTATCAACAAATCAAAGCTTTACAATAATAAAAATTTATTCAAAATTCGGGGTACTTTTTATTGACTTTACCAAAATGGTATGGTATAATAATATAAAGTGGATAACCACATACATAAAAATAAATATAAAAAAAGGAAACGTTTACCGTTACCAAAATAAGAAAACTAACGGCTTTGCGTATCCTGAAATATGGCAACTTGATTTATTTGACTTAAACGCAGGAACAGGAGAAAAAAAATATGAGCGGATTTAATTTTGAATTCGACAAGCTTCTGGGTAAAATCAATCATAATATGACGAAGCTTGAAGAAAAAACCTTATGTATCGACCGAAATCTTAATCTCACCGTTAATGAGCTTCATCTTCTTGAATGTATCAAGCTCAATACAAAGGGTGAAGACGGTCCTACAATCAGCGCTATCGCAACAGAACTTGACATAACACGTCCGTCCACTACTGTGGCAGTAAATAAACTTACATCAAAAAAATATGTTGAAAAAATCGGCTGCGTGAACGACGGCCGTTCAGTTCGTATAAAGCTTACTGCCAAAGGTGAAAAGGCTTATTCAATGTATTCCGATTACCGCAGTGAAACCGCAAAAGAGCTTGCAGAATGCTTCAAGGAAGATGAAAGAAAGCTTCTGGCTGCCGCTCTTGATAAAATCAACGTTTTCTACGCAGATAAGCTCAGTGAAAAAGAAGCGGAAGAATTTGAATTTTAATAGCGATATCAGGCGGATTTATAAACTAAATCCGCTTTTATCGGGAAAACTTTTTTACCACTTTAAATTTGTCAAGTTTTAATTTGTTAAAACGGGTCTGAGCCCTTTATATTAAATATATAACAATTGAAAGGAAAGAAAAAATATGGGAATGACATTCAACAGAAAGCTTCCTATCCCTAAGGAAATCAAGGAGCTTTATCCCCTTACCGAAAAAATTTCGGAAACAAAAAAGGTAAAGGACAAGGAAATTGCCGATATATTTGAAGGAAAGGACAACAGACTTCTCCTTATCATAGGCCCCTGCTCCGCCGACAAGGAAGAACCCGTTATGGATTACATAGGCAGACTTGCAAGGGTTCAGGAACAGGTTAAGGACAAGGTTTTCATTATCCCAAGAATTTATACAGGAAAACCCCGTACAACAGGTGCAGGCTATAAGGGTATGCTTCATCAGCCTGACCCTACCAAGAAAGAAGATATGCTTCAGGGTATCATCTCTGTAAGAAAGCTTCACGCAAGGGCAATTGAAGAAACAGGCTTCGTTTGTGCAGACGAAATGCTCTATCCTGAAAACTACCGTTATATATCCGACCTCATTTCTTATGTTGCTATCGGCGCACGTTCCGTTGAAAACCAGCAGCACAGACTTGTTTCCAGCGGTATGGATATTCCCTGCGGTATGAAGAATCCTACCAGCGGTGACATTTCCGTAATGCTCAATTCCATCACTGCAGCTCAGAGCTCCCATACCTTCCTTTTCAGAGGCTGGGAAGTTGTCAGCGACGGCAACCCCTATACACACGCTATTTTAAGAGGTTATGTAAATAAGCACGGTGAAGCTCTCCCCAACTACCACTATGAAGACTTAATGCACCTCCGCACATTATACAACGAGGAACGTTTCGTAAACCCCAGTGTTGTAGTTGACTGTAACCACTCCAACTCCAACAAGTGTTATCTTGAACAGATACGTATTGCCAAGGAGGTCCTTTACAGCAAGCGTCATAACGACGACCTCAGCAGCTTTATCAAGGGTCTTATGATTGAAAGCTACATTGAGGACGGTGCGCAGAAGGCCGAAGAAGGCGTATACGGCAAGTCTATTACAGACCCTTGCCTCGGCTGGGAAAAGACAGAAAAGCTAATTCTTGATATTGCCGACGCACTTTAATTTCACATTTCATCAAGGAAACACGACACACTATGTATGTCGTGTTTCCGTTATTATGAAAACATTTCTTCACTTTAAAGGAGCTTCAGATGGAACTGCCTATTGAATTCAGGAATATCACCGAAGAGCTTGCAGCAGGAATACCTGTTAAAAAGCTTGTTTCAGCCGCAAATGCCATTTCCGAAAGATACAGAAGCGAAGCCGCCTCGGGAAAGCCTCTTATTACAAACGATACAGAAGCAGCCGCCTATGCAATTGTACGAATGCCCGCTACAATAGGCGCTTCAGGCAGTGCAATGCAGTACGCCGCTGACAGGTACGAAGTCGAAATCGTCTCTGTCCTCGACATAGGCGCAGGCACAGGAGCGTGTAGCTGGGCGGCGGCGGAGATTTTCCCCGATATTGAAAGAATCACCTGCCTCGAACGTGAAAAAAGCATGATTGATTTTGGAAGAAGCCTTATGGAAAAGGCGGATTTTCCTTTTGAATGTCAGTGGATAAGCCGTGATATAACCGAGGGCTTTGATATGAAAGCCGACCTTGTAACTGCATCATATGTTCTTAACGAAATGCCTGCCTCAATGCAGGAGAAGCTGGTTGATTCCATGTGGAAGGCCACTGAAAAAATGATGATTATTATTGAACCCGGTACACCCAGGGGCTTCAGAAATATTCTCGGAATAAGAGAACAGCTCAGAAGCATGGGTGCTAAAATTATTGCACCCTGTCCCCATGGCGACAAATGTCCTCTCCCCGAAGATGACTGGTGTCATTTTACCGCACGCGTTTCACGCACAAAACTGCATAAGCAGCTGAAGGGCGGAGAAGTTCCATATGAAGACGAAAAATTCTGCTACATTGCCGCTGTACGGGAGGATTGTGACCCATGCACCGCAAGAGTTCTCCGTCATCCGAAAATTGAGAGCGGAAAAATTACGCTTAAGCTCTGCACAGCTGAAGGTATATGCGAAAAAATTGTTACAAAAAAGGACGGCGCTCTTTTCAAAAAGGCAAGAAAAGCCGACTGCGGAGATGAGCTGTAAAAAGAAAAAGGCTCCTGTAAAATACAGGAGCAAAAGGAAAAATGAATATAACAACTTGGATATTTAAACAGTGCTTAAAGCACATGTTTACATAATATTGAACCGCAATGCGGAAAAAATCAAAGGAAAACTAAATCGATAAGCCGAGTTCTGTCGTTGGGTGAACATCTATCTAATCTTACCGTCGCCGGTAAGCTTGTCTTGCTTTCGCAATGTAGCCGCCTTAAACGAAGTGCGCCGAGCAGGCACATTACTCTTCGAACCAATCGGCGTTGCATCGGATAGGGTTTACATAGCAGCGGCATCTCTGCCGCTCTGGTGAGCTCTTACCTCGCCTTTCCATCCTTACCTGAAAAACAGGCGGTATATTTCTGTTGCACTTGCCCTAAGGTCGCCCTCGGCTGCCGTTAACAGCTATCCTGCTCTGTGATGCTCGGACTTTCCTCAGAGATTTCTCCCCGCGTCCACCTGATTTAGTTTAC
>CAZGRB010000047.1:10883-12885 GCA_964527695.1 uncultured Ruminiclostridium sp. | reverse complement strand
ATAAATCTTCGGGTATAACTGAAACATATCTTAACGCACCGTATAATTTTTCAGCACTTTTCATTTCAATTTCATTGAAAGTAAGCTTCACATTTCCGTTTTTCTGAGTATAAAGGATTGTATTTTCCTTTTCCAGATTATCAAATGAAAATGTAAGCTCAATCAATGTTTCGGTATTTTCATCAGCACCGAAGGGTACAATTTCATTTGCTTTCGGATTACGGAAATTCTTACCGAGACAAATTGAAACAGCCTCGCACAGATTAGTTTTACCCTGAGCATTATTTCCTAAGAAAATATTTACTTTGGGATTAAAACTGAGATCCGCCGAGGCGATATTTCTGAAATTACGGAGTTTAAGAGTTTTTAAAATCATTGCTCGATAACACAGAGAAATTCTTCTGTTTCCTCTTCAAAATTTACTGCTACCACATCATTATTATAAAGCTTCTTTCCGCGCATCATACATACTTCACCGTTTACTGTAACAATGCCGTCGTTAATCATAAGCTTTGCCATACCGCCCGTTTCGGCGATATTGGCAAACTTAAGAAACTGTTCAAGCTTTATAAAGGGCGGAGCTACGTTTATTTTTTCCATTTTTATAATTCCTTTATTTATTTCTTACAGGAAGAACAATACCGATATAGCTGTCATCTTCCAGAGGCTTGATTCTGATAGGGGAGAGAGGACCTGTAAAGTCAATCTTTACCTCGTCGCACTCGCTGTTTCTGAGGGAATCAATCATATATTTTGCATTAAAAGCAATTTCAAGCTTATTACCGCTGTATTTTACAGGTAAATTATCGCTCATCTGACCGAGAGCTGTCTTGATATCAATGCTGATTTCGTCATTTTCAAGCACGCAGATTACAGGGCACTTGTAACGGTCAGTATTTAAAAGCAATGTTCTTTCAAGTGATGTTGCAAATTCTCTTGCGTTGATAACTGCGGAAGAGGTTGCTTCAAAGTTCATGATTCTTTCGTAATCAATAAAGTTACCCTCAAGGATTCTGGAAATAATCATATAGTCTTCCTTTGAGAAGCAGATCTGGCTGCGGTCGATACAGATAGCAACCTGCTTTTCATTGGGCTCATCGGATAACATTCTGAGAAGCTCGCCTAAAGTCTTGCTGGGAACAACGAAATCAATATCATTGTACTGAACAGGCTCAACTCTCTTTGCCATTCTTACACCGTCAACCGAAACAACGCTCATTACATTGTCCTTGATATGGAATTTACTTCCCATGTGGACAGCCTTGATGTCGTTTGTGGAAATAGCATGGAAGGTCTGACGAATCATGCTTTTAAGCATACTTTCATCTACATAGAAGGTAATATCGTTTCTCAGTTCAGGAATATTCGGATAGTTATTACCTGAAACACCGATAACATTATAAATAACTGAACCTGATTTAAGGGTTACATTTACATCATTTTCAGTATAGATTTCAACAAGTCCTGAAGGCATTTTTCTTATCATTTCACCGAAAATCTTTGCATTTACTACAACTTCGCCCTCTTCAATAGCTTCGGCAGGCTTAATTTTACATTTGATACCCATTTCAAGGTCGTAACCTGTAACGGTGATGATGTCATTTTTAAGATTGATAAGTACACCTTCGAGAGCGGGGATTGATGAACGTGAAGAGCTTGCCTTTGAAGCATTCACAAGTGCGTCTGAAAGTGAATTTCTTTCAATTTTGAATCTCATAAATATAAACCTGTCCTTTCTGCGGCGGGTATGAAAGCTGTGTTTTTATTTTTTAACATCAGCCTTTTCTTTAATTGAAAAAAATGAAATGAAAATAAAATAATAATTTATATTATTTTAGTAGTAGTAGTAGGGGACGGGAAAGTGTGGAAAACTTATATTTTCCTTTTTGCTGTGCGGAAAATGATATGTAAAACTTTGTTTACAGATTGAGGATTAATTTTAAACATTTTCCATATCTTTCAACATTAAACTGTTGAGGGAATATTGTGGAGTTAAAAGTTG